>DATDJA010000349.1:0-2750 GCA_036520795.1 Candidatus Limnocylindrales bacterium | reverse complement strand
ACCGCCTTCCCGGCCCTGTCCTTCGTCTACATGGCCCAGCCGGACAACTTCTCGCTCTACCAGCCGCTCGTCGCCGGGTCGCTGTGGCTCGCCGGCCGTGGGCTGCAGGGCCGGCCGCGGGACTTCGTCCTGGCCGGGCTCCTCGCGGGCATCGCCACGCTGTCGCGGAATGACGGCGTCCTCGTGCTCGCCGTGCTCCTCGCCGTGGTCCTGTGGGACCGGATCCGGACCCGCCGTGCCTCCGGGGGGCATGCGCCCAGGCCCGCGCGCATCCCGTTCGCCGCCGCGGCCGGGGCGATCGTCCTGTTCGTCCTCGCCGTCGCGCCCTGGTACGCGCGCCAGCTCGCCGTGTTCGGCTCGCTCTCGCCCTCGACCGCCTCGGGCCGCGTCCTGTACATCCGCGACATCGCCGAGTGGAACAGCATCACGATCCCGGCGACGCTCGACCACCTGCTCGGGATGGGGATCGGGCCGCTGCTCCTGACCCGCATCGGCGGCCTCGTCGCGGCCGCGTTCATCTTCAGCATCCTCGTCGGCGTGCTGCTGTTCATCCCGTTCATGGTCGTGGGGGCGTGGCGGCGGCGTCACGACGCGGCGTTCGGGCCGTATCTGGGCTTCGCCGTCCTGCTGTTCGCGTTCAGCGCGCTGGTGTCGGCCGTGCACGTGCCGGGCGGGACGTTCATCCACTCGGCCGTCGCGCTGGCTCCACACGGCTACGTGCTGGCCCTCGAGGGGATCGTCCTGGCAACAGCAGCGATGGCGGCCCGACGCAAGCGCTGGGACGCGACCTCCGCCGCTCGCGTGTTCATCGGCGGCGCGGTCGCGTTCGGCGTGATCACGTCCGTCGCAGGCGCCATCGCGGTCCACAACAACTGGGGCGGCAGGCGGGAGCGGATGCAGGCGGTCTCGGTCGCCCTCGACGGCGCCGGCGCGCCGGTGTCCGACCGGGTGATGTCGATCGATGCGGCGGGCTACCGCTACTGGACCGGGCACCCGGGGGTCGTGCTGGTCAACGACCCGCTGGACACGGTTGAGCAGGTCGCGCGCGCGTACGGGATCCGGTGGCTGGTCCTCGAGCCCGACGACAGCGTCGAGGCCGCCCGCGAGATCCTCGTCAACGACAACCGGCCGGGCTGGGTCGGCCCGCCGATCCTCCACCGCGACGACGTCGCGGTGTACCCGGTCTGCCTCGACGCGGGCGATCCGCGCTGCCAGAGCGCGAGCGCGGGTGGTGTCGGATGACCCGCCGCGAGGCCTGGATCACCGCGCTCGCCCTGTTCGCGATCGCGCTCGCGGTCCGGATCGTGGCCGCGTCGACGATCGGGTTCCCCAAGCCCGAGGACACCGCCTACTACGTCGGCGTCGCGCGCAACCTCGTCGAGGGCCGAGGCCTCGTGTCGGACGCGATCTGGAGCTTCGGCACGCCGCCGCTGGTGTTCCCGCGGCCGGCGTTCGAGGTCTGGCTCCCCCTCCCGACCCTCCTCGCCGCGATCCCGCTCCTGCTCAGCGGCTCGACGGCGCCGATCCCGCTCGACGCGGCCATGCGCTCGTCGCAGGTGGTCTCGACCGTGGCCGGGGCCATCGTCGTGGTCCTCGCGTGGCGTCTGGCCGCCGACGTCGCGGTAGAGCGCGGCCTGCCGACGGGACGGGCGCGGACGCTCGCCGTCGGATCCGGCCTCACGGCGGCCGTCTACCTGCCGCTGCTGCTCCACTCGGCCCTGCCCGACTCGACGATGCTGTTCGGCGCGCTCGTCCTGGGCGCGATCGTGCTCATGACCCGCGTGCTGCGCGAGCCGAGGGGCGGTCGGATCCTCGATCCCCGCCTGCTCATCATCGGCCTGCTCATCGGGCTCGCGGCCCTCACGCGCAACGAGGCGATCTGGCTCGCGCTCACCTGGGCTTGGCTGGCGTTCCGCCGCGCCGGCGTGGACGGCCGGACGCGCCTGCGGCTGGTCGGCGTGGTCGCCGTCGTCAGCCTGCTCGTGTTCGCGCCCTGGGCGGCCCGCGACTGGGCCGTGTTCGGCAACCCGCTGCCGGGCCAGGCGGCCACCAATGCCCTCTCGATCTCCGGGTTCGACATCTTCGCCTGGAACGAGCCACCGACGCTGGCGCGCTATCTCGGCGTCGGGGCGGGGGGACTGCTGGAGATGCGCTCGGCCGGCCTCGCGCACAACCTGTTCAACGTCCTGCTGTTCCTCGGCATCCCGGTCTCGCTCCTGGGCCTCGTCGCCCTGCCGTGGCAGGGTCGCGACCGGGCGCTGCGGCCCCTGGTGTTGATCGCCGTGCTCACGTTCTTCGCCACCAGCCTGCTGTTCCCGGTCGCGACGACGTGGGGCACGTTCCTCCACGCGTCGGCCCCGGCAGCCGTGCTGCTGATCGTGTCCGCGGTCGGGTTGCTCGATGCCGGGCTGGCCGCCCTCGGCCGGCGGATGGGCTGGGAACGGCCGATCGCCTGGCTGGGGCCGTTGCTCACGGTGTTCGCCTCCGCCCTGTTCTCGGTGGCGCTGCTGCCGGCCTTCGGCGCCGGGGCGCAGGCGACGCAGCGGACCTACGAGGTGCTGGAACGCGAGATGGCCGCGATCGGCGCTCCGCTTGACGGGTCGTCGCCCGTGATCCACGACTTCCCGATCTGGATGGCCGAGACGGCGCGCGTGCCAACGCTCGCGCTGCCGGACGAGTCGCCGTCCGACGTCCTCGACCTCGCGACCCACTTCGGGGCGAAGTGGCTGATCGTCGGGCCGGAGCACGGC
>DATDJA010000348.1:0-6662 GCA_036520795.1 Candidatus Limnocylindrales bacterium | reverse complement strand
CGGGCGTGGCGACGTCGGGGCAGATGAAGTCGATGCCGGCGATGTCGAGGCCCACGACGCGGGCCGCGGTCTCGGCGATCTCGACGTTGTCGGGGTGGGCCTCCATCGTCCGGTCGATCGAGGTGCCGCCGGTCGACATGTTGCCGGTGAGCGCGAGCTTCACGGGCGTGCCCGCAGCGGGGACGTCGTCGACCATGAACCCCTGGCCGGCGAGGACCGCGTCGGCGTTCTCGTCCAGCCGGATCTTGGTCAGGACCTTCTCGTGTCCGATGCCACGACGCGGGTCCGCGTTGGTCGCGTCGACCAGCTGGCGGATCGTGCGCTCGCCGTCGCCGGTCACGCTGGCCGGAACCCGCTCCGCGACCGCGGCGAGCTTGCCGCCGATGACGAGGCACCGGTAGTCGTTGCCGGTGATGTAGGACTCGACGACCACATCGCCCGACCGGCTCTCGCGCAGCGCGACCTTGAACGCGGCTCGAACGTCGTCCTCCGACCGGAGGTTGAGGGCGACACCACGGCCGTGGTTCCCGTCGAGCGGCTTGAGCACGCACGGATACCCGATGCGCTTCGCAGCCGCGACCGCCTCGTCCTCCTGCTCGACGACCTCGGACCGGGGAACCGGCAGTCCCGCCGAGTCCAGGAGGCGGTTCGTGAGCTTCTTGTCCGACGCGATGTCCACCGCGATGCCGCCGGTCCGCGAGGTCATCGTCGCCCGGATGCGTTGCTGGTGGACGCCTTGGCCGAGCTGGACCAGGCTGAACCGGTCGAGCCGGATGAACGGGATGTCGCGGCCCGCGGCCTCGTCGAGCAGCGCCTGGGTGGATGGCCCGAACGCGAGGCGCTCGGCCAGGCGGATGAGCTTCTCCAGCTCGGCCATGAGGTCGAAGGCGGTGGCCGGGTCAGTCGGCGCGACGAGGTGGTTGACGAGCCCGACGGCGGCCTTGCCGGCCTCGATCCCGACCTGCTCCTCGCGGTACTCGAAGATCACGTTGTAGCGGCCGTACTCGCCGGTGCTGCGGGTCTTGCCGTGGCGGACGTCGGTGCCCGCGAGGTTCTGGAACTCAAGCGCGATGTGCTCCGACACGTGGCCGACCCAGGTGCCCTCGCGGAGCCGGGTGATGAACCCGCCGCGCCGCCCGAGGGAGCACGCGTGGTCCTCGAGCGTCGGCAGCATCCCCACGAGGGCGTCGACGAACCCCGGGATCTTGTTGCTCGGGAACTCCTCGAGGACGCCGAGGTCGACGACCTGCCGGATCACGGGCTCTCGCGCCCAGTAGTTCGGGCCGCGCAGGATGCGGGTCTCGACGATGCGCAAGCTGGGCTCGGGGCCGAGGGCGACCGCCTTGTCGGCCGCCGGGCGGCGCGTGGCGGGCCCGGTTCCCGCGGGTGCCTTGCCGTTGCCACCCTTGCCCGCGGTCGCCGTCCGCGTTCGACCTCGGGGAGCCGGTTCCGCCTGCGCCACGTGGCCTCCTCGCGTGCTGGGCTCCCGAGTGTACGCGGACCAGGGCGCGCGTTCCACGCACCTCGGCGCCCTGTCAGCTCGAGGCGATCTCGCCGCCCTGGATCGCGTGGAGGGTCGGGGCCGCGACGCGGACGCGGCGCCGGAGGTCGAAGCGGTAGCCCGCGGGCAGCGAGTGGAGCACGACGCCGCTGATCATCAACGGGCGATGGCCGCGGATCTCCCAGGCGTCGGTCTCGGACCCCGCGCCGTCGACCACCGTGATCGATCCCCTGCCGATGACCTCCATGATCTGGTCCGGTCCAACGACCCCGGCCGTGTCCTCGTCCACGCCGAGCCCGAGCAGGCTCGGGTTCTGGGCGATCAACGACAGCAGCCGTCCGAGCCGGTTCCGCTGCTGGAAGTGCTGGTCGACGATCACGCCGGGCAGCAGCCCGAGGCCCGCGGCGATCTGCGCCATGCGGTGCTTGGGCGTGGCGCCCGAGGCGCCGAACGCGATCATGTGCGAGGAGACGGCGCTGGCCCCGGCCGAGGTCCCGGCGACGACGGCGCCGGCCTGGAACCGCGTCGAGATCGCGTCGGCGAGGCGCGTGCCGCCGATCGTGGACGAGAGCCGGAGCTGGTTGCCGCCGGTCATGAACACGCCGCTGGCGTCCCGGACGACGCGGGCCGCGTTCTCGTCGTTGGCCTGCGAGCGGCTGACCGCGTGGAGCGGCCGGACGGCCGCCGCGCCGAGCTCGGTGAAGATCGAACGGTAGCGCTCACCGGCCTCGGGGCCCATCGACGACGCGGTGCTGATCACCGCGATCTGCGCGTCGCGACCGCCGGCGAGCGCCACGAATCGGCCGAGGATGACCCGGTCCCGGATCTTGTCCTCCGCGCCCCCGATGATGATGACGGTCCCATGCGGCATGGTGGCCGGAGTATATCCGTGGGACGGGGTCCGACCGGGCCCGTCAGGCCGTGACCGGCGTCAGCGGCGGTAGCGCCGGACGAACACGTCGAGCTCGCCCTTCGCGTCGCCACCCAGGGACGCGTTGGTGTGGCCGAACACGGTGAAGCCCTTGCCATCCGCGGCGACGTCGAGCCCGAGATCGGCGCCCTTGGTCCCGAACTGGCGCTTCCAGATCGCGGTGCCCGACCGGTTGTAGCGACGGACGAAGACGTCGAACGAGCCCTTGTTGTCGGCGTCGAGGTCCCCAAACGTGTACCCGGTCACCGTCAGTGCGTCGCCGTCCGCCGCCACGCCCCAGGCGACCTCCGAGTCGGGCGAGCCGAAGATGCGCGACCACTGCAGCTGCCCGTTGCGATTGAAGCGCCGGATGAACGCCTGGCTGGGCTTGTTGCCCATCGAGTCGGCGTGCGTGTAGCCCACCGCGGTGACGCCGGTGCCGTCCGCAGCGAGCGAGAGCACCGTGTCGTCGCCCTCCTGGCCCCACTGGCGGGTCCAGAGCACGTTGCCCGCGAGGTCATAGCGGCGCACGAACGCGTCCGAGAACGGGCCCGCGTTCTGGCCCTGGAGGTCGCCATCGGTGCCACCGCCGACGGTGATCCCGCCGCCGTCGACGGCGACCGCCATCGCCGTGTCCGCCCGGTCCGTCCCGAACTGCCGGGTCCACTCCGGCTGCCCGTCGCGGTCGTAGCGGCGCAGGAAGGCGTCCCCGTCGCCGGCCTGCGAGCCGCCGAGGTCGCCTGCGGTCGTCCCGACCACGAACAGCCCCCCGTCGCCGGCCGCGATCGCCCCCGGGTCCTCGTCCTCGGGCGCCCCGAACTGGCGCGTCCAGAGCCTCTTGCCGTCGCGGTCGTAGCGGCGGACGAACACGTCCTCGATCCCGAGCGTCCCGCCGGACCCCGAGAACGAGCCGTCCGTCGAGCCCAGCACCGTGACGCCGCCGCCGTCCGCCGCGACGTCCTGGCCGATGTCCTGGGCATCGGTGCCGAACTGGCGCGTCCACAGGACCGCGCCTCGCCGGTCGTAGCGCCGGACGAACGCGTCGCTGCCGCCCTCGACCTTGTGGGTGATCTTGCCGCCCGTCGTGCCGACGATCGTGATCCCCTTGCCGTCCGCCGCGATGCCGCCCGCGACGTCCTCGGCCTTCGAGCCCAGGTGGCGGGTCCAGGCCGGCGGGGCGGCCAGGGTTGTGGCGGGGACGAGCAGGGCGAGAAGCGTGGCCCCGCCAACGATCAGGCGGCGGCGGGTCCTGGCTCGATGGCGCATCGTCACGACTCCGTCTCAAGTGGGTGGCCATCCTCTCACACCGACGTGCAAGAATTCCGCGACGAGGAGGGAGCCCGAGGGTGACCGGAACGGGCCAGGCGTCGACCGTCGTCTCCAGCCGGCCGGCCCGTCGGGCCGGCGTCATCCGGCGTGCGCTGCGGCGCGAGGCGACGCGGATCCGCGAGCCCCATCGCCTGGCGGCGATGCTCATCCTTGCCGTGGTCTTCGCCCTCACGATGGCGGGCATGTGGGCCCGTGGCGAGAACGCCGGGGGCGACGCGCAGGCGTACTGGGCGGCGGTCCGCATCTGGCTCGAGGGCGGCAATCCATACCATCCCACCGGCCCGTTCCTGCCGTACGTCTATGCGCCGTGGATGCTGCCCCTGTTCGTGCCCTGGGCGCTGCTGCCGTGGGAGGTCGCCTGGTTCGTCTGGCGCGGCGGGACGATCCTGCTGCTGCTGTGGTCGATCCGCTGGGCATACACGCGACGCCCGCTGCCGACGGCGATCCTGATCCTGATCCTCGCCTTCCCGATCGCCGCCAACCTCGACACGGGCAACATCAACCTGCTGCTCGCGCTCGCCCTGTTCGGCGCCCAGTTCCTGGGTCCGAAGGCCGGCGGGCTGATCTGGGGCCTCGCGACGTGGATGAAGTGGGTGCCCGCGCTGCTGTGGCCGGTGCTCCAACCGAAGGCCCGCGGCTGGGGCCTCATCTTCCTCGCGCTGTCCGCCCTGCTGTCGCTCGCGATGCTGCCGATGACGATCATCCAGCTCCAGACGCTGTTCGGTTTCGGGACGCGACCCGTGCGCGCCGACTTCCTGGTCTTCATCTGGTCGGCCGTCCCGTGGTGGTGGCGCCATCGCGATCCGTTCGCGTTCCTGCGGCCATCCGCGTGGCGCGAGGCCTCGGCCTTCCAGCTGGCGCGCGCACGCCGCTGGTGGACGCGCTTCCGCGCCGATCCGCGCGAGGCCACTGGGCTGGCGTGGACGCGCCTCCGGGTCGCGATCCGGCGGACGGTGGGGCTCGAGGATCGGCGGCGCCGGGACCGGATGGCCGAGGCCGCAGTGACGGTGCCCGAGCCCCTCGACTGAACCTCAGGCCGCCGGCGCGAGGGCTGCGTGGCGCTCCGGCTCGACAACCGGTCGCAGGGTCACGGCCGCGAAGGCGTAGAGCACGACACCGAGCGCGAACACGATCCGTGGCCCGGTCTCGAAGCCTCCTGCCCGCGTCACGCCGTCGAGGACGACACCGCCGATGGCGATTGCGATGGGCGTCGCGGCCCCCGTCGCGACGTTCGAGAGCCCCATGTACCGGCCGGCCGAAGCGCGCGGGATGATGTCGGTCATCAGCGCCCAGTCGACCGCGAGGAACGTGCCGTTGGCGGCCCCGAAGAGCGCGGCGCCGACGTACGCGACCGTCACGGACGGCGCGAGCGCCGCGATCGCTATGCCCACCCCGCCGATCGCGCAGGCGGCCCAGATCAGGGGCTTGCGCCCCAGCCGGTCCGAGAGCCGGGACGACGGGATGATCGCGATCACGTTCGCGACGACGACCACGATCAGCAGCGTGACGTTCGTGCTGTTGGCTTCGGCCTTCGACATCCCGAACGTCCGCGCCATGTAGATCAGGACGAAGTTCGCGAGCAGGGCGCCGCCGGTCAGGAACAGGAAACGGGACACCAGCAGCCAGACGTAGGACCGTTCCTGGAGGATGTCCGTCGCCCACGCCTCGCGCGCGATCCGCGGCCAGGAGCGGCCCTCGCGCGGCTTCGGCGGCATGCCCTTCCCGACGCGGAGGACGACGCTCGCCATCGTGACCAGCTCGACGATCGCCACCGCGAGCAACGAGAGCTCCATGCGCCCGGAGGCCACCGAGAGCGAAACGAGCAGGTAGCCCGTCACGTTGCCCACGATCTGCATCAGCCCGACGAGCCCGCTGGCGAGCCCGACCTGCGGCTCGGCGACGAGGTCCGGGACGTAGCCCTGGAAGGGCCCGCGCGCGATGTTGGTCGAGACGCTGAGGAGCAGGACAAACGCGGCGAGCATCAGCACCGTGTTGGACGTCGCGATGCCGGCCAGGAACACGACGTCGAGCAGGGAGCCGAACACGATGTACGGCTTGCGCCTGCCCCACTTGCTGATGGTGAAGTCGCTGAGATAGCCGACGGTGGGCTGGATGATGATCCCCACGATCGCCCCGCCGACCCCGACCAGGAACAGCGTGGTCCCGACGCTCTCGGTGGGCACGAAGTGGTCGAACTCGAGGCGGTTGGTGATGAACAGGCCGACCGCCGCGTCGATCGCCGTCAGGCCGAGCCAGTAGAGCGAGATCCGGACCAGCTGGGGCATCGGCAGGAGCGCCGTGGGGCGGGCACCGATGTCGATGCCCGGCTCGCCGGTCGCGACGGCGGTCATGTGCGGCCTCCATGGCTGTCGGTGGGCCGCCCGGTCTCGTCGAGGGTGACGGCGGTGTGGAGACGCACGAGCCGCCGATTCGTGGCACCGCGCGCCGCGTACGCGAACACCGAACGGTCGATCGAGTACAGCGCGGTCGACGCGACGCCGATCCTTCCGAGCCGGAAGGTGAACACCGGGTTCTCGCTGTTGCCGGCGTAGTGGTGCGGCACGCCGTCCCGGGTCAGCACGGCGAGGTTGGCCTGGCCGCCGAACTCGTCGTGAAGCGCGGCGAGCTCGCCCGGGCCCGAGTCGGTGTCCGCCCAGGCGTCCTCGAGCCACCGCTCGCCGACCTCGCTGTCCGCCCGGCCGAAGATCCGCCCCTGCAGCCGGTAGCGCTCGCGCGCCGCCCGATAGTCGCGCAGGTCGCCGTTGTGCGAGAAGGCGAATCGCCCGGCCGGGTCGTCGAACGGCTGGGTGTCGGGCAGGTCGAGGGTGCTGAGGCGGGACGGGCGGCGGAGGTGGACGAGCAGGCTCGTGGTCTCGATGGCCCCGATCCGGGCCCGCGCGGGATCGTCGCAGAACGCCGTCG
>DATDJA010000347.1:0-17945 GCA_036520795.1 Candidatus Limnocylindrales bacterium | reverse complement strand
GCCTGCTACTCGGGGAGATACGCATTCCTAACGGTGAGGCCGATACGGCGTCGCCCTAGGCGAGGATCAGGCTCAGCCGGCCGTCGCCCGCCGCCGGATCTCCGCCTGGCGCCCCTCGAGGAACACCCGCTCCGGGTCGTTGGTGGTGAGCTCCAGGGCACGTCCATACGCGTCGATCGACTCGTCCCAGCGCTCCAGCCGGCGCAGGAAATCCCCGCGTGCTGTGTGGAAGAACAGGTAGTCGGCCATCGCGGTATCGCCGGCCAACCCATCAATCGCGGCCAGACCGGTCTCGTACCCCGCGACCTGCGCCAGGGCCACGGCCCGGTTGAGCGAGACCACCGGTGACGGCGCGACGCGCACGAGCACCTCGTACAGGCCCAGGATCTGGACCCAGTCGGTGTCGTCCGTGCTGCGCGCCTCGTCGTGGACGGCCGCGATCGCCGCCTGGAGCTGGTACGGACCCACGCGCCGGAGGCGCAGGGCGCGTTCCACGAGCGCCTGGCCCTCCGCGATCCGCGTCGCGTCCCACAGGCCCCGATCCTGGTCCTCGAGCCGGACGAGTTCCCCGCCTGGCCCCTCGCGCGCGGGCCGCCGGGCGTCGGTCAGCAGCATCAGGGCGAGCAGCCCGAGCGCCTCGGGCTCATCGGGGAGGAGATCCGCGACGACGCGGCCCAGGCGGATCGCCTCGGCGCACAGCTCGCGCCGGATCAGCGCCTCGCCCGCCGAGGCGTCGTAGCCCTCGTTGAACACGAGATAGAGCACCCGCAGCACGGCGTCGAGACGGTCCGCCAGGCGGTCACCCGTCGGGACCTCGTACCGGATGCCGGCCTCGCGGATCTTCTTCTTGGCGCGGACCAGCCGCTGGGCGAGCGTCGGCTCGGGCACGAGATAGGCCCGGGCGATCTCCGGCGTCGTCAGTCCGCCGAGCGTGCGCAGGGTCAGCGCGACCGCCGACTCCGGCGCCAGCGCCGGATGGCAGCAGGTGAAGATCAGTCGCAGTTGGTCGTCGGGGATCGGGTGCATCTCGTCCTCCGCCGCCATGAGCAGCGCCGCGGCCGCGTGGTCCGCGTCGAACGCGCTGTCGCGCGCGATGACCTCGGCCTTGTCCGCGAAGCGGCGCGCTCGCCGGATGCGATCGATGGCACGGTTGCGTGCCGTCGTCGTGATCCACGCCCCCGGGTTGTCGGGGATCCCGTCGACCGGCCAGTGCTCGAGCGCCACCAGGTAGGCATCGGCGACCGCCTCCTCCGCGAGGTCGAAGTCCCCCAGGACCCGGATGAGGGTCGCGAGCGCCCGGCCGTGATCCTCGCGAAAGACGAGGGCGACGGCATCGCGGGCGTCGGCTACCCCGGGCGCGCTCAGGCCATGTCCAGGATCGGCCGCACCTCGACGGTCCCGATCTTCGCGTCGGGGACACGCGCTGCAGCGTCGATCGCCGCATCGAGGTCCGGCGCCTCGATCAGGTAGAACCCGGCCAGGTGCTCCTTGGTCTCGGCGAACGGCCCGTCGGTCACGAGCCGGCGCCCGTCGCGCACGGTCACGGACGTGGCGTTGGCGACGTCCTGGAGCGCCTCGCCACCGAGGAACATGCCCGATTCCTGGAGCGAGCGGGTGAAGACGCGGTACTCGTCGAACATCTCGCGGATCGCCGCGTCGTCGGTCGGCTGCGCCGACGGCTCCAGGTAGACCAGCAACAGGTATTGCATCGGCGTCTCCTCGTCCGGGTGCCGGCCGGTCCGTCCCGACCCGTGCATCCTAGCGACGATTCGGACCGCCGCGTATCGACATCCGTCAGGCGGTCACGGGTTCTGTCGACAACCGGTGCGCCCGCCGCAGAGAACTGGATCGGCGCGTCGTCCCGTGCGAGCATGCGGGCATGGCGTCGCGCAAGGAGATCCTCGAGATCGGCGGACGGGAGGTCGCGGTCTCGAACCCGGACAAGGTCTACTTCCCGGTTCCGGGCTACACGAAGCTCGACCTCGTCCACTACTTTCTCGCCGTCGCCGACGGCGCGCTGGCCGGGGTCCGGGGCCGGCCGATGGCCCTCAAGCGCTTCGTCGACGGCATCGACAAGGAGCCGTTCTTCCAGAAGCGGGCGCCCGACAACCGGCCCGAGTGGATGCGCGTCGCGACGCTGACGTTCCCGTCGGGGCGGACGGCGGACGAGATCGTGGTCGACGAGGCGGCGGGCCTCGTCTGGGTCGCGAACCTCGGCTGCATCGACCTCAACCCGCACCCCGTCAGGGCCGAGGACATGGAGCACCCCGACGAGCTGCGCGTGGACCTCGACCCGGTGCCGGGCGTGCCGTGGTCGCAGGTGCGCGAGGTCGCCCTGGTCGTGCAGGAGTCGCTCGAGGCGGTCGGGCTTGTCGGGTGGCCGAAGACCTCCGGCTCGCGCGGCATCCACGTCAATGTCCGGATCGAGTCGCGCTGGACGTACTCGCAGGTCCGGCGCGCCGCCCTGGCGCTGGCCCGCGATGTGGAGCGCCGCGCGCCGTCGATCGCCACGTCGAAGTGGTGGAAGGAGGAGCGCCACGGCGTGTTCCTCGACTACAACCAGAACGCGAAGGACCGGACCGTGGCGTCCGCGTACTCCGTGCGGCCGCTCCCCGATGCCCGGGTCTCGTTCCCGCTGCGCTGGGACGAGGTGGCCGACGTCGTCGCCGAGGACTTCACGCTGGCGACGGTGCCGGGGCTATACGCCGAGCGCGGCGATGCCGGGGCCGGGATCGACGAGGCGGTCGGGTCGCTCGATGCGCTGCTGGAGCTGAGCGCGAGGGACGAGGCGGAGGGTCAGGGCGACGCCCCGTGGCCGCCGAACTATGCGAAGCAGGAGGGCGAGCCACCGCGCGTCCAGCCGTCGAAGAAGCGCAAGCCCGACGAGGCGTACGAGGGCCGCGGCAAGGAGGGCGGCCCGCCGCCCGAGGTCGCCGCCGAGCGCGCAGCCGCGGTCGCCGCGGGCGATCGCAACGCCGGCCTGCCGACCGAGTGGGAAGGCACGCGCCCGACGCCCACCGGACGCCGCAAGTCGAACATCCCGGTCATCGAGATCGCACGGGCCGCGACCAAGGCCGAGGTCAACGAGGGCCTCGAGCGCTGGAAGACACGCCATCCCGAGGTGGTCGAGTACCTGGAGCCCGCCGACATCCTCACCGACGGGATGCGCGGCCGCGCCTACGTCTGGTACCGCCTGCGGGTCAATCTCATCCACGTGCCGGAGCAGAAGCGCCCGCCGCAGGAGCCGCTCGACCCCGACTACAACCCGTGGGAGGGCTACGAGTGGCCCGACCAGGCCGGGCAGCTCGAGCGGGCGCCCAGGAAGTCGTCCGGCTCGCCGGAGTGAGCGCCGGCGACGATCTCGCGGCGATCGAGCGGGAGCGGCTCCGGGCGCTGGTGGAGATCGACCTCGACCGGGCGGCCGAGCTGCACGCCGACGACTTCCAGCTGGTCACGCCGTCCGGGCGAGTGCTCTCGAAGGCCGAGTACCTCGAGGCCGTGCGGACCCGCGCGATCGCCTACGCGCTGTGGGAGGCCGGGGAGATCGAGGTCC
The DNA here is from genome assembly GCA_036520795.1 of Candidatus Limnocylindrales bacterium. Classification (GTDB taxonomy): domain Bacteria; phylum Chloroflexota; class Limnocylindria; order Limnocylindrales; family CSP1-4; genus CAIXZV01. The sequence continues at coordinate 14,392 of DATDJA010000347.1, read as the reverse complement.
GGCGCCATGACGATGCGGCGATGATCCGCTATCGCTCCGAGATGGCGTTCACCGTCGACGGGGCGCGGACGCCGCGGCGGCGGTTCTGGCATACCGACCTCTACGAGCGACGCGACGGCCGCTGGCAGGTGGTCTGGTCGCAGGCGACCGAGATCAGGGGCCCGGAGCGGCCGGAGGCCTAGCCGTCCGTCTCGGGCGCGAGCCAGCCCTTTTCCGCCGCGATCCGAGCGGCCTCCGCCCTGTTCCGGGCGCCAACCTTCTGGATCGCCGCCGAGAGGTGGTTGCGGACCGTCCCCTCGGACAGTCCGAGGGTCGCGGCGATGTCGGCGACGGTGCCGCTGGCCGCCGACAGCGCGAGCGCCTCACGTTCCCGTTCGGACAACGGATTCGCACCCTCGCTGAGCGCCGCGAGGGCGAGCGTCGAGTCGACGACCCGCTGGCCCCGCGCCACGCGCCGGATCGCGTCGGCGAGCTCGGTCGCGGGCGCGTCCTTCAGCAGGAACCCCGATGCGCCGGCCTCCATCGCTCGCCGCAGGTATCCGGGCCGCCCGAACGTCGTGAGGATGATCACGCGGCACGCCGGCACGGCGGCCCGCAGCTGGGCGGCCGCCGAGAGACCGTCGAGCGCCGGCATCTCGATGTCGACGAGCGCGACGTCCGGACGCGCCTCGAGGGCCCTGGGAACGACCTGGTCGCCACGACCGACCTCGCCGACGACCTCGAGGTCCGCCTCGAGCGCGAGCAGGGCCGCCAGGGCGCCGCGCACCATCGCCTGGTCCTCCGCGAGCAGCACGCGGATCACGTCGCGGCGCTCCCGGCCGTGGCGTCGCGATCGGCGGGCACGGCGACGTGCAGCCGCCAGCCACGGCCAGCAACGGGTCCCGCCTCGACCGTGCCGCCGAGGGCCGCCGCCCGTTCCCGCAGCCCCGTCAGCCCTGTCCCGGTCCAGCCTGGGGCGTGATCGCCCTCGGTCGCCTCGCCGCCGTGTCCGTCGTCCTCGACGAAGACCGCTCTCGTTGCGCCGTCCGCGACCACACGGATCCGCGCGGACCGCGCCTCGCTGTGGCGCAGAACGTTCGTGACGCCCTCGCGAACCGCCCAGCCGAGAACCGCGTCCACGTCGCGGGACAGGCCGTCGGGTGCGGGCTCGACCTCGCCCTCGATCCCGGCCGCCCGCAGGGCCGTCCTCGCGCCCGCCAGCTCGATGGCGAGCGTCGGCTGGCGATAGCCACTGACGGTCTCACGCACGGACGCCAGCGACTCGCGCGCGACGCGCTCCACGTCGCCGATCTCGGCGGCGGCCCGAGCAGGGTCGGCGGGAAGGACGCGACGCGCCAGCTCGCTCTTGAGGGCGATCAGCGACAGGCTATGGCCGAGCGTGTCGTGGAGATCGCGGGCGATTCGGGTGCGCTCCTCGGCCACCGCCATGTCGGCGAGCTCGCGGCGTGCCGCCTGGAGCTCGCGGTTCGCGCGTCCCAGCCTGGCCAGCGAGAACAGGGTGAGCGAGATCGTGGCGACGGTGACGCCCACGACGAGCCCGTCGCTCCAGTCGGCCGAGGCGATCCCGATCGCGAGGGTGGCCACCAGGCCGGCGGCCGCGATCCCGCCGAGGGCCAGCCGCTCGTCGGTCAGCCGCGCGGCCGTCACGCCCGCGTAGAAGTAGAGCGCGGACCCCCCGGCCGTCCTGAACACGACCTGCGTCACCGCCGCGATCGCGATCATCGCCACCACCGCGACGACCATCGGCCAGCCGCCGAACGGGCTTGCGAACGGCCCGCCGCGGAACAGCGCGACGAGGACGGCGGCGAAGATCGCCCAGCCGGCCACCAGCAGGGCGAGGACCGCGGGCTGGGGCGGGTTCGCGAGCAGCGAGAGGAACGGGAAGACCGTGAAGAACAGCGTTGCAGCGACGAACGGCACCCGGAGCCGCCGGCGGCCGCCGCCGGGCCCCGCAACGGTCAGCTGCGGGCCGTCGGCGGCCGGTGCGGCAGGTGAAGCCACGCTCAGGACCGGCCTGAGCGCTCGTCGGCGGCGTAGCGCCACGCCGCCGCCACGCCAAGACCGACCGCCCAGGCCGCGATCACCGCGATGTCGGTCGGGTCCGGCAGCTGCCCGGCGACGACGGATCGCCCGAGGTTCGCGAAGTGGTAGGAGGGGAGCACGCGGCCAATCGTAGCGAGGCCCGCCGGAAAGGCCTCGAGCGGCGCGAACAGCCCGCCGAGGATCGCCAGCGAGAAGAACGAGAGCACCATGCCCCCCTGGGCGCTCTCGGCGTCGAGCAGGTAGCCGAGCAGCAAGCCCAGCGCGGCGAACGGGAGCGATCCGATCGCGAGCGCCACGATGACGGCAACCCACGTCCCGACGCCGATGTCCACGTGGTTGACGACCTGTCCGGCGAGGCCGACCAGGGCGAGCGCGGGAACGGTGAGGAGCATCGCCGAGGCGGCCTTCGCCGCCACGTAGGCGATCCCTGGCAGTGGCGTCACCCGCAGCTGTCTGGCCCAGCCCGCGCGACGCTCTGTGGCGATCGGCGCAGCCTGGCTCATCGCGGCGCCGATCGCGCCGTAGGCGGCCATCGACACCAGGAAGTAGACGTCCCACGGCAGTCCGGCGACCGGGCCCGACGCCGTCGCGGGCAGGATCGCCGTGTACAGGACGTAAAGCATGACCGGGAACACGATCGTGAACACGAGGTAGCGCCGGTTGCGCAGCGAACGCCTGACCTCGAGCCGGAGGTAGGCGAGGAACGGGCCGACCGACGGGAGGGCGCGCGTGGCGGATCGGGTGGCGAGCATCACGGACTCCTTCAGGCTGCCGCGGGCGTCGACGATCCGACGGGCTCACGCGGCCCGGACGTCAGTGCAAGGAAGGCGGCGTCGAGGTCGGCGCCCGCAACCTCCAGGTGACGGAACGCGATCCCGGCGGCGACCAGGCCGCGCACCGTCTCGTCGGCATCGCGGCTCAGCAGGGACGCCGTTTGGCCGTGTCGGTCGAGGCCGATGACCCCCGGCAGTGAGCGGAGGACAGGGTCGTCCGACCCGCCGCCGTCCGGCAGCGCGAAGCGCACCGTCCGCTCCGTCACGGTGGCCTTGAGCGCCGCTGGGGATCCGTCGCCCACGATCCGGCCGCGATCGAGGACCACGATCCGGTCAGCGACCTGGTCCGCCTCGTCGAGGTAGTGGGTCGCGAACAGCACGGTGCGGCCCTCGGCGGCGAACCGGCGCATATCGTCCCAGAACGCCCGGCGGCTTTCGACGTCCATGGCGACGGTCGGCTCATCGAGGAACACGAGGTCGGGGTCGCCCGCGATCGCGAAGGCGAAGCGGACGCGCTGCGCCTCACCGCCGGACAGCGTCTCGGCGCGCCGTTCCACGAGATCGGCAAGGCCCGCGCGCTCGAGGAGAGCGTCGCGCCCCGCCGGCGCCGGGTAGAGCCCACGGGCGAGGTCGACGAGCTCACCGACACGCGCGCCGGGCGGGAGCCCCGCCGACTGCAGCATGGCGCCGACACGCCCGGAGCGGACCGCGTCATGTGGCGCGAGGCCGAGCGTTCGGGCCAGGCCGGTCGAGGGCTCGAGCAGGCCGAGCATGATCCCGATTGCGGTGGTCTTGCCTGCGCCGTTGGGCCCGAGCAGGGCAACGGTCTCGCCGATTGCGATGCCGAGATCGATCTCGTCGAGGGCGACGGTGTCTCCGAACCTGCGCGAGACGCCGTCGAAGGCGACGGCGGTCGGGCCGGATCGGGCGATGGAGGAAGGGTGCGTGCTTGGTGTCATGCCCCGAGGATCTTCCTGGCGGGCGACCCCGCGAAGTCACTGGCGTCGTGAACGCGCCATGACGCGCGTCACGGCGTGCGTCAGTCGGGCGCAGCGGCCGCCAGGTCCGGCTGCGTCACCCGGCCGGCCAGTGCGCGCAGACGGGCGATCCGGTCGCTCGTCGCCGGGTGGGTGGCGAACCAGCCGCGGCCGCCCTCGCGGCTCTCGCGAACCGGGTTGACGATCCACAGGTGCTGCGTACCGCCGTTCGCCTCGGCGATGACGGCGTTGGCGTGGTCGAGCTTGCCCAGGGCGGCGATCAGGCCGGCCGGATTACGGGTGATCCCGACGGCGGTGGCGTCGGCGAGGTACTCGCGGTCGCGGCTGACCGCCGCCTGGACCGCGAGCGCGGCGAACGGCGCGAACAGGCGCAGCGTGCCGGCGAACAACAGCCCGATCACCGTCACCACCAGCCACGCCGCGAGGCCCCCGACGGCCTCCGAGATCGAGTCGCCGCCGACCCACGGATTCCTCGCGATCTCGATCATCAGCTGGAGGAACAGTGCGGTCATCACGACGACGGCCCCGACCAGCAGCGCGACCAGCAGTGCATGGCGCGAGTCGAGGTTGGCGATGTGCCCGAGCTCGTGGGCGACGACGCCCTGCAACTCCTCCCGATCGAGGCCCTCGAGCGCGCCGCGGGTCACGGCGAGCGACGCGTGCGCGGGGTCTCGCCCGATGGACATCGCGTTCACCGCGCTGGTGTCGATGACATAGACCTTGGGGACGGGGATGGCCGCCGCCGCGGACAGCTCGGCGACGACGTTGAGCAGCTGCGCCTCGTGCCGGCTCGTGGCGGGCTTGGCCCCCGACACGTCGAGGATCAGCGAGTCGCCATGGAACAACGCGAACGCCGTCGCGCCGACGGAGATCGTCACCGCGATCCCGGCGGTCACCAGGCCACCGATCAGGGCGACGCCAAACCCCAGGCCGATGCCGGCGCCGATGAGGAACCCGGTGACCGCCACGACCTCGAACAGCACGGCGACGAGCAGCGCCGAGCTGACCCGGTTGGCCGCGATCTGCTGGTAGAACGTCCGATCGCCCGTCGATCCGTAGCGCAGCCGGACCAACAGGACGCCGACGACCGGCGTGATGCACAGGATGGCGAGCGCCGCGGTCGCGATCTCCCGCACGCCGACGTGCTGGGCGGTCACGGTGCCGAGGGCACTGGCGGTGGCGGCCAGGCCGGCGGCGACCAGGAGCAGCGCGTACGGGACGATCGCGAGCGGGCCGCGCAGCTCCGCGAGGCGGTCCATCCGCCGCAGGACCGGCGTCGCGAACACGGCGAGGATGGTCACCCCGAACGCGACGATCGCCAGGGTGCCGACGAGCCCCGCCGGGATGCTCAGGTTGTCCACCGTGGGGGCTAGGCGCCGGGGCCGAAGATGCGTGACAGCTCGAACGGCGCGGTGGTCTCCAGCTGGTCGTAGCGGCAGTCCGCGGGCCGCTTGTCCGGGCGCCAGCGGCGGAACGTCGTCCCGTGGCGGAACCGGTCGCCCTGGAGGTGGTCGTAGGCGACCTCCACGACCCGCTCGGTGCGCAGTGGCTCCCACGACAGGTCCTTGCCCCGGTTCCAGCGTGAGGTGGCTCCGGGCAGCCGCTGGCCCGAGGCATCGGCCGCTCCCGCCGACGCCCACTCCGCCCATTCGCCCCATGGATGGTCGTCGAGCGCATGCTCGCGCAGCGGTGCCAGCTCCTCCGCGAGCGCTGCGCGCCGCTCCCACGTGAACGTCGACGTGACGCCGACGTGGTGCAGCGTGCCGCCGTCGTCGAACAGGCCGAGCAGCAGCGACCCGACGTGCGTTCCCGGGCCGTTCTTGTGCCAGCGAAAGCCCGCGACGACGCAGTCGGCCGTGCGCTCGTGCTTGATCTTGAGCATCGCCCGCTTGCCGGGCTGGTAGGCCCCGTCGAGCCGCTTCGCGACGACCCCGTCGAGGCCGGCCCCCTCGAACCGGTCGAACCAGTCGGCGGCCAGCGCGCGATCGAGCGTCGCGGGGGTGAGGTGGATCGGCGGCGTCACGCCGCCCAGCACGCCCTCGAGGCGGGCCCGTCGGTCGCCCTGGGGCACGGCGCGGAGGTCCTCGTCACCCAGCGCGAGCAGGTCCCACGCGACGTAGGACGCCGGCGTCTCCGCCGCCAGCATCCGCACCCTCGACTCGGCGGGGTGGATGCGCAGCAGCAACGACTCGAACTGGAGTCCGCCGTCGTGGGCGATCACCACCTCCCCGTCGAGCACGCAACGCTCCGGGAGCTGTGCCCTGAGCGGTTCGCCCAGCTCGGGGAAGTAGCGGTCGAGCGGCTTGAGGTCGCGGCTCTGGATGTAGACCTCGTCGCCGTCCCGGAAGACCAGCGCGCGGAAACCGTCCCACTTCGGCTCGTAGAGCCAGCCCTCGCCCTCGGGCAGCGCGTCGCTCGCCTTCGCGAGCATTGGCTCGAGCGGCGGTTCGAAGGGGAGTCGCATGCAGGCACGATAGCGCGCCGGGAAGCCCGGGAGGCGCGATTGCGGGTTGTCACCGAACGACGTGAGCGCGGGGTCGGGCCACGCTCACGTCGCCGCGCCCGATGCGGTCGATGGGCTCGAACGAGCCCGACACGAGGTGACCAGCCATGCAAGCGTCCAACCGACCGACCGTCGCGCTCCGCGTGGTCGTCGTCCTGGCCGTCGCCTTCGTGGCGGCGGCGTGCAGCGGGAGCAGTTCCCAGATCCTCTCGACCGTCGGGAGGCCGATCGAGTCGACGACCCAGCAACCGGTTGCCAGCCCGGCACAGAACGGCGGCAACGGCCCAGCGTCCGGCCAGAACCCGGGCGGGAATGCGAACGCGCCGTCGGCGCCCCGCGACGACCTCAAGATCGTGTACACGGGCTCCCTTCAGCTCGTGGTCGACGACCTGGCGGCGTCGGTCGCCAAGGCCAAGGCAGCCGTCCTCGCGACCGGCGGCTACATCGGCGGCTCCAACGAGTCCAACACCGGCGACCACTCCGTCGCGACCGTCACCTACCGCATCCCTGCGACGCGCTGGGACGACGCGATCGGCACTCTCCGCGGGTTCGCCACCAAGGTCGTCGCCGAGCAGACCGAGGCGACCGAGGTGGGCGGCCAGATCGTCGACCTCGAGGCCCGCCTGCGCAACCTGCGCGCCAGCGAGGCGTCGCTCCAGGCGATCGCCCAGGCCACGGGCTCGGTGAGCGACCTGCTCGAGGTCGAGGCGCAGCTGACCAGCGTCCGCGGCCAGATCGAGCAGCTCGATGGCCAGCGGGCGCAGCTGGAGGACCAGGTCGCCTACGGGACGCTGGTCACGACGTTCGGACTGGAGGTCGTCCAGGTCAAGGAGGCCGCCGCGGGCTGGGATCCCGCCGACGACGTCGACGGTGCGCTGGCGACGATGGTCGCGGCGGGCCAGACGCTCGTCAGCGGCGCCATCTGGTTCGGAATCGTGTGGCTGCCCCTGATCCTCGTGCTGGTGGCCTTTGGCCTCGTTGCGCGGTTCGTGTTCCGGCGGGTCGCGCCGCCCCGCACCCCGTCGGGTCCGGTGGCCGGCTGGGGCGGCGGTGGTGCAGACGCCGGCTAGCGCACGGCGAGCCAGGCGTCGAGGGCGGCCCTCGCCCGTTCGCGGGTCACGTTGAGCGACGGCCAGCCCTGGAGCGACGGGTCGCTCGCGAGCTGGCGGTTGCGGCGGGCCAGGAACGCGCCCAGGCCCGCCCGATCCGCCACCGAGAGCCGGTCGAACGAGGCGACGACCGCCGGGATCGCCTCGTCGCCGAGCGAGGCCATGTACGCGCCGTCCAGCCCCGAGCGCCCGCCCGGCGGGACGAGCGTGGGGTCGATCGCCCGCTCCAGGTTGCGCTCCGCGACGTAGGCCTGCGGTCCGACGATGTTCATCGCGGCCAGCGTCGCAACGACCAGGATCCCGAGCGCGTGCATCGTCCACGAGGTGCGCCGGGTCACAAGCAGCACGGCGGTGACGGCGAGCGCGACAGCGAGCCAGCCGATCGCCACCAGGACGAGGAACCGGAGCTCCGTCCAGCCGTAGGCGTCCTGGTACAGCCGCAGGCGGACGAGGGCCGAGGCGAGCACAAGGCCGGTCAGGGCAATCAGGGCGATCCCGGCGGCGAGCTGCGCCCGCGACCGCCGGCGCACTGCGAGATCGAGACTCACGACGAGCAGCCCCGCGAGCACGGCGACGGCCACGAGCTCGAAGAACCCGCGTCGTGCGTAGTCGCTGTAGGTCATGCCGGCGACCGCGAGCGTGTCCCGGCCTCCGAACAGGTACGCCAGCTGGAGGACGACGAAGGCGGCGAACAGCGCGTCGACGACGTACAGGACCGTCGCGGCCTCGATCGTCGCGACGGGCCGGCCCCCTGCGGCGAGGTCTGCGGCACTCGCGGCCCCGAGCGATCGGGCCGGCGGCGCCGCGGGCGACGTCGGTCCGGGAATGAGCCCCGGCAGCCCACCGGCGGCGAGCGCCAGCAGCCCCGCCGCGCCCCACGCGACCGCGGCCACGATGAGGGTTCGCTGGCCGACGTCCGCGACATCGATCTCGACCGGCAGCGACAGCGCGGTCCGCGCGAGGCTCGCGAACACCGCGTCCGCCGAGGCGAACAGCAGTCCGAACAGGAGGACGATCGGCACCGCGAGCATCAGCCCGCGGGCGACCGGCAGCCAGGGGCCGAGCCGTGCTCGAACAGGCCCCGCGTCGGTGACGGCCGGCCACGGCCGTTGGACCACGGTCAGCGCGCCCGTGAACATGGCCGCGAGCACGGCACCGGCGGCGTTGAGCACGGTCGGAACGAGGCCGCGCGTGATCCTCGCACCAGCGAGGGCCGCGAGGGTGCCGCACGCGAGCGCCGTCGCGACCAGCAGGTCGGCTTCCACCAGCCATGGATCGGCCCGCAAGGCGGCCATCGCCGTGAGCCCGAGGGCGGCGACGGGCATCCAGGCATCGGCCGGGTCGAAGCGCTCGAGGCCGGCCCGCCCGGCGATCGCGAACGCCGCGGCGAGCAGCGCCGCCATGACGATCGGGGCATTCAGGCCGGCCGCGTGGCCGGGCAGGGCGATGTCGACGAGGATGCCAAGGGCGATGGCGACGAGCAGGATGCGGCGTGCGGTGGCTCGGGGCATGTGCACCTCCGGGGCGGGCCGCGCGGGTTGGCGGCCGGACGGGAGACGGGCCGTCCCGACCATGTGTGGCGTACGACGGCGTGGCAGGATGCGGGCGATGACCGATCAGGAGGCCCGCTACGACACGATTGCCGAGGGGTATGCGGAGCTGTGGTCACCGGTCCATCGGCCGGCCACGCTCGGGCTCCTCGGAGAGGTGGAGCGGGACGTCGCCGCCGGCGCCCGCACGCTCATCGACGTCGGATGTGGGACCGGGGCGCTGGTGGCCGAGGCCGCCGGTCGCTGGCCGGGCGTTGCGGTCGACGGGGTCGACGTCTCGGCCGGCATGCTCGCGATCGCCGAGCGTACCGGACGTGCACTGCCCGCGGCCGTCCAGACCCGGATCCGCTTCAGCCAGGCGCCGGCGGATCGGCTCCCCTACCCGGACGCGTCGTTCGACGTCGCGCTGACGTCGTTCGTGCTCCAGCTCGTGCCGTCGCGCCATCGGGCGCTGCGCGAGATCAGGCGCGTGCTCCGCCCGGCGGGTCGCCTCGCCCTCGTCACGTGGCTGCGGGGCGGCGAGCCGCTCATCGCCGATCGCGCCTACGACGAGGCGCTGGTTGCCGCCGGGCTCGAGCCGCGCGAGTCGGGCGGCGGCGACGACGATCTCGACTCCCCGGCCGAGGCGGTCGCGGTCCTGCGGCGCGCGGGCTTCGCCGAGGTGACGGCGCGGGGCGAGACGCTCGTCCACGCGTTCACGCCCGAGTCGTTCCTCGGGTTCATCGCGCGCTTCGACGACGCGGACCAGTTCGACGCGCTGGACGAGGCGGACCGAGCCAGGCTCGAAGCGGACGTGCTCGCCCGACTCCGGGCACTTCCCTCGGACGGGCTCCGCCTCGTCGCCCCGATCGTGTACGCGACCGGGCGGCGGACCTAGCCGCCGCCCGCGGTCGGGCGACCCAGGTCAGCCCTCGGCGTCGGCCTCGTCGCTCGTGGCGGCGGCGTCGCCACCTTCGGACGCGGCGGCCTCGCCGGCCTCGCCTTCCTCGGCGGCTGCGACCACGACCTCCTCCTCGACCCGCGGCGCGAGCACACGGGCGACGACGTCGGCGGGGTCGGCGACGATCGTCACGCCCTCGGGAGCGGCGATATCGGCGACGGTGATCGTGATGTCGTAGGTGACGAGGGGCGACAGGTCGTAGTGGAGCGAATCGGGCAGGTTCGCCGGCAACGCGCGGACCTTGACCGACGAGACCGGGTGCACCAGCGTGCCGCCGGACTCGGTCGCGGGCGCGGCGCCGGTCCCGACGAGCGGCACCTCGACGGTGAGCTCCTCGGTCATCCGGACCACGAACAGGTCGACGTGGAGCGGCCGGCGATTGACCGGATGCACCTGGACGCTCGAGACGAGGACGGGACGCACCTTGTCGTCGTCAACGCTGAGGTCGATGAGCGTCGAGGCGCCGCTTCGGCGGCGGAGCTGGTCGAACTCGTGGGCGTCGAGCGAGACGGGCTCGCTGGCCGTGCCGTGGCCGTAGACGACGGCCGGCACGCGGCCTGCCTTGCGCATGTGGGCGACGGCCTTGCCGGTCACGGTCCGGCTGGCGGCCGCGAGGCGGGGGCGGTCAGGCATCGTGGTGAACCTCTTCTGGTGGCAGCGCTCGCACCCGCAGGTGGCGGATCGTTCCCGCAGGCGGCGCCGCGGCGCGACTGGCATCCCGCCGTCGCTGCATCGCCCCGGAGGCTATCACACGCGCGCCCGCACCCCCACGGGCGACGCCGGGGAACCATCGAGGCCGCCCGGTGTAGGATCGCCGCGCCGTGGCCACCATCCTGATCGTCGAAGATGAGTTCGCCGTCGCCCGAGGAATCCAGTACGCCCTCCAGCAGGAGGGGTACGAGGTGACGATCGCGCGCTCCGGCGAGGAGGGGCTCGAGTTCGCGACCAACCAGGCCCCGGACCTCATCGTGCTCGACGTGCGCCTGCCGGGGATCGATGGGTTCGAGGTCCTGCGCCGCCTCCGCGCGGTGGGATCGAAGGCGCCGGTCCTGTTCCTGACCGCCCGCGGCGACGAGTTCGACAAGGTCGTCGGCCTCGAGCTCGGCGCCGACGACTACGTCACCAAGCCGTTCGCGCTGCGCGAGCTGATGAGCCGGATCCGCGCGCTGCTGCGCCGGGCCTACGGCGACCTCGCCAACGCGTCCGGCGGCCGCGTCATCCGGCACGGGGACCTCGTGATCGACCTTGAGAAGCGCCGCGTCCAGCGGGGCAGCCGGCGGATCGGCCTCACGGCGACCGAGTTCGAGATCCTCCGCCACCTCGCGAGCCGGCCGGGCCGGGTGTTCAGCCGCCGCGAGCTGCTCGAGCTGCTGCGCGACTACGAGGCCCTCGACCAGGACGAGAAGACCATCAACGTCCACGTGAGCCACCTGCGCGACAAGATCGAGGACGACCCGTCCACGCCGCAGTTCGTCCTGACCGTCAGGGGCGCCGGCTACCAGTTCGCCGAGCACTGACGTGGCCGCCGTCCGGCCCCCGGACACCCGCTGGCCCGACAGCCGCGGCTCGCGCCGGCCGACCGTCCCCCGCTCGTTCCAGACGCGGCTCACCATCGCCTTCATCGGCGTCGTCGCGATGACGCTGCTGCTCGTCGGGCCGGTCGTCATCAACCGGATCGACGACTACTTCCGCCAGCAGGAGGAGCAGAGCCTTCTCGTGCGGGCCACGGCGACCGCACGGATCGTCGGGGAGTTCCTCGATGCCCAGCTCGCGGGAGCCGGCGTCGTCCACGTGAACGAGCAGAGCGGGGAGGCCGAGCTCAACCCGGATGTGAGCGGCATGCTCGACAGCGGACTGCTGACGCTGGTGGCGGACAACGTCGCCGAGGCCGACGTGTCCCTCGAGTTCGGCACCGCACGCCAGGACACGGATGGGCGCTTCGTCCCGGACCCGCACAGAGACCTGAGCTACGCCGCACAGCTGGACATCGAGCCGGCGGCGGGTCAGGCTCGAGACCCGCAGGTGTCACCCGCGCGCGTCGAGTACGGGACGGCGAACGAGAACGGCGACTGGGGCATGGTCGTCACGCTGTCGAACCCGTACACGAGCCGGGCGAGCACCCTGGCGGCCGTCACGGGCCTGCTGCTGCTGATGGCCGGGATCGCCCTCATGGTCGCCGTCCTCGTGGCTGCGTTCCTCGCCCGCCGGTTCACGACGCCGCTCACCCGTCTCACGGAGGCCTCGCGCCGGCTGGCCGAGGGCGACCTGTCCTCGCGCGTCCCGACCGACGAGGTGTCCTCGAGCACGACCGAGCTCCGGGCCCTGTCCCAGCAGTTCAACACGATGGCAAACCGGCTCGAGCAGAGCGTCGCGATCATCCGCCGCGACAGGGACTACAGCCGCGACTTCCTGGCCGACGTGAGTCACGAGCTGCGCACCCCGATCGCCGCGATGCGGACGTTCATCGAGCTCCTCCAGGGTCCGGCCGGCCGAGACCCGGCGGCGCGCGTGGAGTTCCTCGATTCATCGGCCGTGCAGCTCGACCGTCTCGACTGGCTGGCCCAGAACCTGCTCGAGCTGTCCAAGCTCGACTCCGGGCTCGTCCTGCTGGATCTGCGTCCCGAGGACGTTCGCGGGACGATCGAGTCGGCCGCCGAGCAGCAGCAGGCCGCCGCCGAGCGCAAGGGGATCCGGCTGACGACGAAGCTGCCGTCGAGCCCGCTCCGGATCCGCCACGACCCGCCGCGGGTCGGCCAGGTGATCTCGAACCTCGTGGGCAACGCGGTCAAGTTCACCGAGCATGGCTCCATCGACGTGATCGCCCACCAGACCGCGGACGGCGGGGCGCTGATCGAGGTCGTCGACACCGGCGTCGGCATCTCCGAGCACGAGCTGCCCCTGATCTTCGACCGCTTCTACCGCGGATCCGGGGCGAATGAAGCCCGCAGCACCGGGTCCGGACTCGGGCTCGCGATCGTCAAGTCGATCGTCGACATGCACCACGGGTCGATCGTCGTCGAAAGCCGCGTCGGCCACGGGTCGAGGTTCGTCGTCGAGCTGCCCAGGGACCCGCGCGACGTGGTGCCGCCGCCGACGGCCGGCGATCAGGCGTCCGATCCGGGCGACGCACCGATGGCGAAGGTGGACGAATCTTCACCGACCGGAGGCCCTGCGTTAAGTCCCGGTCCGGCAACCTTGGTGGCGATCCCCGGCCACCCCGACGGGAGCACCGGCGTCCAGCCAGAGAAGCAGTCCCCGCAGCCATGAACGACGAGCCCGTGTCCGACGCTCCCCAGGGCGGCGGTCAACCCGATCCCCTCGACGACACGCAGCGCGTGGAGGTCCCGAGGTACGCCCCGACGCCCGACCCGCGTCCCGACGCGCGGTGGGCATGGGCGACGTCAGGCGAGCAGGCGGCTCCGAGCCCCTGGCAGGACCCGGCGACGAGGCCGGCGGGCACGCCGTCCGCACCCGTTGGCGACTACGGCACCGGGGCTGCCTCGCAACCCGGCTCCGCCGGACCCTGGGACACGATGCCCGGCAACGCCGGCTCGACCTCGCCCGGCTGGGGGCCGCCCGCGCAGGTCGAGACGGCGCCCGTCGTCCCCACCCGCCGCCGCGGCGGAGCGGGCATCGGCACGATCGTCACGGTCTCGGTGCTGTCGGCCGTGCTCGCGTCGGGTGGCACGGTCCTGCTGCTGGATCGGACGGGCGCGTTCGAGAAGTCCGCCCCCGCGTCGACGATCGGCAGCGGCCAGCAGACCGGCAGCAAGCTGCCCGTCACGATCGACGAGTCGTCCGCCGTCATCGACGCCGCCGCCAAGGTCGGCCCCGCGGTCGTCAAGATCGACACGGAGGGCTCAGGCAGCGATCCGTTCCAGCAGGCCACGCAGGGCGTCGGGTCGGGCGTCATCTACGACCCGAACGGCTGGATCCTCACCAACCGACACGTCATCGCCGACGCCGCCAAGCTGACCGTCGACCTGCGGGACGGGCGCTCCTTCCCGGGCACCGTGTACGGGATCGACACCCTCACCGACCTCGCCATCGTCAAGATCGACCAGACCGGACTCCCGACGGCCCCGATCGGCCACTCCGACGGCCTCAAGGTGGGGCAGCTGGTGATCGCGATCGGCAGCCCGCTCGGCATGTACTCGTTCTCGGTGACGAGCGGCATCGTGTCGGGGAAGGGCCGCACGGTCACCGTCGATGACGGCAAGCGAATCTCCAACCTGATCCAGACCGACGCGGCGATCAACCCTGGCAACTCGGGCGGTCCGCTGCTCAACATGCGCGGCGAGGTCGTGGGCATCAACTCCGCGATCAACCCGCAGGCCAACACGATCGGCTTCGCGATCCCGTCCAACCTGGTCAAGTCGCTGCTCACGCAGCTGCGCGAGAAGGGCCACGTGACGCGCGGCTGGCTCGGCGTGACTCTGCAGACCGTCACGCCCGAACTGCAGAAGGCGTTCGAGC
>DATDJA010000346.1:0-8436 GCA_036520795.1 Candidatus Limnocylindrales bacterium | reverse complement strand
CGTTCCTTGTCCGCGATGAACTGGATGTCGTCGATCAGCAGCAGGTCGATCCGGCGGTAGCGGGCCCGGAACTCGTCGATCTTGCCCTGCTGGATCGAGGTGATGAACTCGTTGGTGAACTTCTCGCTGGTCGCGTAGACGACGCGCTTGCGCGGGAACTTCGCGGCGACCGCGTTGCCGATGGCGTGCATCAGGTGGGTCTTGCCGAGGCCGACCCCGCCGTACAGGAACAGCGGGTTGTAGGCGTGGCCCGGCCGCTCGGCGACCGAGAGCGAGGCGGCGTGGGCGAGCCGGTTGGCGGAGCCCACGATGAAGTTCGAGAACGTGTAGCGCTGGTTGAGGTTGTTGGCGCCGGCCGCGGCCCCCTCGGGAGCGCCGACGCGGGTCGGCTCCACGCGCACGGATTGGGTAACGGTCTCGGTGGTCGGGGCAGACGCGTCGCCGTTGCCGCTCGCGACGACCACGAACTCGACCTGGACGCTGTAGCCGACAACGCGGGCCAGCGTCTGGGAGATCAGGGATCGGTAGCGGGTCTCGAGCCAGTCCTTGGCGAAACCGTTGGGAACCGCGATCCGGAATCGCTGGTCATCGACGTCAACCAGCGAGGTGTCTCGCAGCCACGTCTCATAGTTGGCGGGCGAGAGCGAAACCTGGAGCTCTCCGAGCGCGGCGCGCCAGACTTGCTTCGCATCCATTCCGGCGATCGTGACCCTGGGTTGATGAAGGCTGCGATGGACGAGCACGGCGCGCTGGGTAGCGCCGACCACGGGCTTGACCGAGGCGACGTCGCGGCCAACCCACAGGAGGGATCCTCAGGGCACCACGCGGGGCGTCCGTCGGGCTTCCTCTCGGAGGGTCTCCCGCGGCGTCCCGGCGCCTGAGGCTGGGGAACAATACACCGGGCCTCGGGGCCGTCGCAAGGCGATTCCCGCATACTCCCTGGGAGTATCGTGCGGGGAGCGTCCGGTGGCCCCGCCGCCGACCGTCGCCCGTGGGACGCCAACCCCGGTACGAACCCCGGTGGAACGGAGCCGTGAGCGTGTCGCACGTTTGACACTCGTTCCAGGGCGGCCATATCATCCCCCGCGACGAACACGCGCCGTCGCGCTTTTTGGCGCTCGGCGCGTTTGCGTGCCTCCAGGAGTCGGAGCTTCCGGGTCCAAGGCTGGATGGAGAGGATCACGGACAGTCCCGATGGGCAAACCGACGTTTCAGCCCAAGAAGCGACACCGCGCCAAGGAGCATGGGTTCCGCGCCCGCATGAAGACGGCGGGCGGTCGGCGCGTTCTCGCGACGCGGCGCGCGAGGGGCCGGAAAAAGCTCTCGGCCTGACCGGCGGGCGCAGTCAGAACTCGCTGCCGCTCGTCATGCTCTCTCGCCCGGGCGATTTCGCCAGGCTGGCTGAGGGAAGCGTCACCCGGACGCACCCACTGCTCGTCGGGCGGTTCGCACGGACCGACCTTGATCAGACCCGGTTCGGGCTCGCGACCGGCAAGCGGCTCGGTGGGGCCGTGGTCCGGAACCGCGTCCGGCGCCGCATCCGCGAGGCGCTCAGGGTGATGGCGCCCTCGTTCCAGCCCGGCTGGGACGTCCTCATCATCGCCCGGCCCGCGCTCGTCGCGGCCGACCACGACGCGCTGGTCGGTGCATTGAACCGGGTCCTCCGATCGGGAGGCGTCCTCGGAGGTCGGACCAAGTCGTGAAGCGCATCGGGGTGACGATCGGGGTGGGACTCATCCACCTGTATCGCATCGTGTTCGCGTGGCTGCCGTCCGGATGCCGGTTCGAACCGACCTGCTCCCGCTACACCGAGCAGGCGATCCAGAAATACGGGTTGCTTCGCGGAAGCTGGATGGGCGCCAAGCGCATCGGCCGCTGCCACCCCTGGAACCCCGGCGGCTACGACCCCGTCCGCTGACCACACGAGACCACACCGCGTGACCCGCCTCCAACCGCTCCTCGTCCGGCTGGCGCCGATTCTGTTCCTTGTCGTCATTGCCCTCGTGGTGGCCGCGTGCTCGCCGCTGGGCACCACGAGCAACGGCTCGCCCACGCCCTCGCCGACGCTCAGCCAGGCGCCGCTCGAGCCGGCATCGCCGGACGGGAACCCGATCAACCTCCTCGCGTGGCTGTTCACCCCGATCTTCCAGGCCCTGTTCATCGGGCTCGTCTTCTTCTACCAGCTGACCGGCCAGAACATCGTCCTGGGCATCCTGCTGCTGACCATCGCCCTGCGGCTCCTCGTGATCCCGCTCTACCGCCGCCAGCTGGTGTCATCGCGCCAGATGCAGCTGCTCCAGCCCGAGATCAGGGAGTTGCAGCGGAAGTACAAGGGCGACCGCGTCAAGAGCCAGGGGGCGGTGAGCGAGTTCTACAAGCAACGCGGCGTCAACCCCGCCGGCGGCTGCCTGCCGATCCTGCTGACCATGGGCCTGCTGATCCCGATGTACTCGGTGTTCAGCCAGGGCCTCACGAACTACAACCCGAGCGCCATGTGGCACGTGTTCGGCATCAACCTGTTCCCGAACATCGCGTGCGCGGACGCCCCGATCTTCAACGCCCAGGGCCATGTGATCAACCCGTGCCTCGATGCCGTCGCGTATGGCATCAACTGGGGCCTGCCGGAGCCGGCCATCACCGGGCTGATCGTGGCGGGCTTCGGGATCAGCATCCTGGCCATCTTCTCGTCGCTCACCCAGCTGGTCGCGTCGCGGATGACGCTGCCGCCGCACGATCCGACGACCCAGGACGACCAGAACGTGAAGCTGCAGCGCCAGATGGCCTACTTCCTGCCCTTGATCTCGATCCTGTGGGGCAGCTCGCTCCCGGCCGGCCTGTTCCTGTACTGGATCACGGCCACGCTGATCCAGATCGTCCAGCAATACCTCATTCTCGGCTGGGGCGGCATGTTCCCGCTGTTCGGCTGGTACCCGGAGTTCGCGCGCAATCACACGCCGCGCTACCCGGTCCAGCTGCCGCCGCCCAAGCCGGTCCCACCCGGGCAGTCCACGAGCGCCTCGGAGCGCTCGAAGTCCGTCGACCGGGACCTTTCCGCCCGATCGACCATCCGGCCCAACCGAACCCGAACCGCGCGACGAGGGAGACGACGCTGACATGAGCGAATACCAGGAATTCACCGGCAAGTCCGTCGAGGAGGCGATCAAGAGCGCCTGCGACGTGTTCGGCGTCGGCCTCGGGGACCTCGACTTCGAGATCCTCACCCCGGGCAGCCGCGGCGTGCTCGGCATGGGTGCCGAGCCCGCCCGGATCGTCGCCGCCCCCCGCAGCGCCTTGGGTGGGGCGGCGCCGAAGCGCGAGGCCGCCGAGGCCACGCCGCTGCCGGCCGTGCCGCACGAGGAACGCCCCTACGACCGCGACCGCGCCGACCGGGGGCCTCGCCCCGCCACCGACCGCCCCGACCGCGGCCCCTCGGAGCGCGGCGGCTACGACCGCGGTCCTCGGCGCGACGACCGACCGGCGGGTGGCCGTGGTGGCTCCGACCGTGGCGGCTACCGCGGCGGCCCTGATCGCGGCCCCCGTCGCGACGATCGGCCGCGCACCGACGCGCCGGCCCGCGGCGGCTCCGAGCTGTCGGCCGCCGAGGTCGCCCAGGTGACGACGGCCCGCGGCTCGCTCGCGATGGAGCGCGCCGAGCTCGAGGCCGCCGAGGCGACGCCCGAGACGCTGGCCGCCGGCAAGGAGATCCTCGAGACGCTGATGGGCCACCTCGGCTTCGAGGGCATCGCCGTCGAGATCCGGGAGGGCGAGACCAGCCGCCTCAACGTCGTCGGCGACGGCGCCGACCGGGAGGCACTCGGGTCGCTGATCGGGCGCAAAGGGGAGCGGCTGTCCGCGCTCCAGCACCTGGTCAACCTGATGCTCTCGCGCCGCACCGGCCAGTGGACGCGCGTGCTCGTCGACGTCGAGGACTACCGCGGTCGCCGCGAGCGCCAGCTGATCGACCTCGCGGCGCGTGCCGCCGAGCGCGTCGAGCAGACGGGCAAGATGCTCCAGCTCGAGCCGATGCCGGCTCTCGAGCGCCGCTGGATCCACCTGGCGCTGCGCGACAACGCCTCGGTGTCGACCCAGTCCATCGGCGACGAACCGAATCGCCGCGTCGTGGTGCTGCCGCGAAACCCGTAGCCGGGTGGTCGCCCTTGCCGTAAGGCGTCGCCGGCCCGCCTGACCGATGGCGGCGACCTCGATGCCCATCGACCTGTTCCTGCGCGGCCTCGCGATCGGGTTCGCCGTCGCGTTCGCCCTCGGCCCGATCGGGTTGCTCGTGATCAAGCGTACGGTCGACCGCGGCTGGCTGTATGGGTTCCTGTCGGGAACGGGCGTCGCGACGGCCGATGCCGCGTATGGGGCGATCGCGGCATTCGGACTGACGGCGATCACCGGGCTCCTGATGGGCATCGACCGCTGGCTCGGGATCATCGGCGGCATCGCGCTCCTCGTGCTCGCCGCTCGGGCGCTGCGAGACGCACGCTCGGACCGGCCGGCGGAGGCGCGCCAGGACACCGGCCGCCTCGCGTCGCCGTTCGGCGCCTGGGCGTCGATGGTCGCCCTCACGCTGGCCAACCCGGCCACGATCCTCTCGTTCGCGGCACTGTTCGCGAGCATTGGCGCAGGAACGGGCGGCGCCGGGGGCGCGACGGCCGTCGTCGCGGGCGTGTTCCTCGGGTCCGTCGCCTGGTGGGCGATCCTGACCGGCGTCATCGCGGGGCTCCGCGCCCGGCTCACCCCGCGCATGATCCAGGGGTTGAACATCGCGTCCGGCGTGGTCATCGGCGGGTTCGGGATCGCGGCGATCATCTTCGGGCTGATGGCATGACCCGCGGGTCGCCCACCCGCCCGCTCCCCGCCGCGGCGGTGTTCGACTGGGACGGCACGATCGTCGACACGCTGCCGCTCATCTACCGGGCCAACGTCGTCGTGCTCGGCGAGCTCGGGATCGCGCTCTCGAGGGAGTGGTTCCGCGAGCGCTACACGCCCGACTGGCGAGCCTCGTACCGCGAGCTCGGGGTGCCCGAGGACCGCTGGGACGCGCTCGCCGCGCGCTGGGCCGAGGAGATGCAGGCCGGCCGGCCGCGTGCGATCCCCTGGGCGCGAGGCGCGCTTCGCCGGCTGGCGCGGCGGGGTGTCCGGCTGGGGCTCGTCACCGCGTCGACGCGCGGCGTCGTCGAGCCGAACCTGCGCCGGCTCAACCTGGAGGGCGTGTTCGAGACAGCGTACTTCGCGGACGACGTCGTCAACGGCAAGCCCCACCCCGAGGCGCTGCTCCGCGCGCTCGCGGACCTCGGCATCGACCCGGCCGACTCCGTGTACGTCGGCGACACCACCGTCGACCTCGAGATGGCGTCCTCGGCGGGCGCGCCGTTCGAGGCCGTTGCCGGGACCACGAGCGCCGCGGCGTTCTGGGCAGCCGGCGTCGAACGGGTGTGGCCGGGCGTCGGCCACTGGGTCGATGACCTGCTCGGGAGCCGGGCCGGTCAGTCCCGCGGGCGCGCGTAACGATCCGCGGCGATGTCGATCACGGCATCGAGCGCACGGGCGATCTCCCGGTCGCGATCCGACGCGAGCGCCGCCTCCATCCCGGGCAGCAGCTCCTCGCGGGTCCGGCCAGCGACGAACACGCAGTAGCGGAACCCGAAGGCCGCCTCGTAGGCGTCGTTCAGGCGCTCGAGCTCGTCCGCCACGCGCAGCCGCTCGGCCGCCGCGGCGACCTGCGCGGCATCGGGGCCGTAGCCCTGCTCGACGAACGAGAACGCGGACACCGATCCCGGTGGCGCACCGAGGCGCGGGTGGGCGTCGATCAGCTCCAGCTGCTCGTCCTCGGGCATGGCGTGGGCGATGCCGCGGGCACGGCCGAACATCGCCTCCGCGGTGCCGAACGGGCGCGCCGCGGCGAGCCGGGCGAGGAACCGCGGCGCGCCCTCGAACAACGGGGCCACTGCAGCGACGAACGCGTCATTGTCGGGCGCGTCCAGCGTCCAGCCCGAGCCAGGCGGCCCGGTCACCGCCTCATGACCCCCGATAGGTCGACAGGCCGTAGGGCGCGACGAGGAGCGGGACGTGGTAGCTGCGGCCGGCGTCGGGGATCTGCAGCCCGACCGTCAGCGACGAGAAGAACCCGTCGGCACCGAGCTCGAACTCAAGGGCGTAGGCGCCCGTCTCGAGCGACGCGGGCCCCAGGAGGTCGGGGACGCGCCCGTCCCCGTCGGTCTTCGCCTCGACGACGAGCGCCGCGGGCGCGTCGCCCAGTCCGAGGCGCCACAGCCGGACGGTTGCGCCCGCACGCGGGGCTCCCGTTCCGGTGTCGAGGACGTGCGTGGAGATGGTCGGTCGGTCCGAGGCCACCGGCTATCCTCCGCTGATGAGCGATCTGTCGATCCGGGTTGGCGATCTGCACTTTAGCGCCCGCTGGGAGCCGGAGGCACCCCGGACGATCGCGGTGATCCGGGCCATGCTCCCACTTCGGGCCAGGCTCATCCACTGTCGCTGGAGCGGCGAGTCCACCTGGATCCCGTACGGCGACCTGCGGCCGGACGTCGGCTGGGAGCACCACACGTCGCATCCTGCCCCGGGTCAGCTCGCCCTCTACCCGGGCGGAATCAGCGAGTGCGAGATCTTCTTCCCGTACGGCGCCTGCGCGACGGCGTCGAAGGTCGGCCAGCTGGCCGCGAACCACTTCGCGACCGTGCTCCCCGAGGACGGCTGGGACGACCGGCTGCGCGAGATGGGCCGGCGCTGCCTTTGGGATGGCGCCCAGGACATCGAGATCGTCGAGCTCGGCTGAGGCGGCCGGTGACCGACCTGCTCGTCCGCGGCGGCACGGTCGTCACGGCGTCGGGGTCCGCCCGGGCCGACGTGGCGATCGACGGAGGCAGGATCACGGCGGTCGAAGCCGACCTGGGCGGCCTGGCGGCCGGCGCCAGCGAGGTCGTCGACGCGACGGCGCTGCTCGTGCTGCCGGGCGTGATCGACGTCCACACCCACACGCGGGTCGCCAGCGACGCCGAGCCGGACCGGTTCTTCGCCGACTCCGTGGCGGCGGCGTTCGGTGGCACGACGACGTTCCTCTCCTTCAACAACCCGGGGACCGGGTCGTCGCCGGCGGCCGCGCGGTCGCTCCGGACGGGCCTCCGGGAGTGGCTCGCGACGACGTCGGGCGACGCCGCGGTCGACGTCGGGTTGAGCGCGGTGATCTCGGCCTCGCACGAGGAGCCGATCGCCGATCTGCCGGTGCTGGTCGACGCGGGCGTACCCACGTTCAAGGCGTTCATGGTCTATGACTTCGGCGTCGACGACGCGACGCTGCTCGCGCTCCTGGCCGCCGCCGCCGGTTCGGGCGGGATGCTCGAGGTCCACTGCGAGAACCGCACGATCCTCGAGTCGCTGACCGCGCGCCACCTCGCCGCCGGGGAGACCGGGCCCGCGTTCCACGCCAGCTCGCGACCGCCGTACGTGGAAGCGGAGGCAACCGGCCGGGCGATCGCGCTGGCGCGGGCGGCCGGGGCGCCGCTGTACGTGGTGCACCTCTCGTCCGCCGAGGCGTTGGCCCAGGTTCGTGCCGCGAGGAGCTCGGGGCAGCCGGTGTTCGCCGAGACCTGCCCGCACTACCTCACCCTCACCGACGACCGGTACGCGCTGCCGCCCGAGGAGGCCGCGAAGTACGTGATCTCACCGCCACTCCGCGCCGCCGGCAACCCCGACGCCCTGTGGGACGGACTGGCCGATGGCTCGCTCGCGCTGATCGCCACGGACCACGTGCCGGACCGGGCCGCGGTGGAGAAGCAGAGCTGGCGGGAGTCGTTCGACCGCATCTCGAACGGTGGACCCGGGATCGAGACGCTGCTCACGATGGCCTGGGACCGCGGCGTCGCCGCCGGCCGGATCCCCGTCGAGCGGCTGGCCGACGTGCTGTCGACGACGCCGGCGCGCCTGTTCGGGATGCCGGCCAAAGGGGCAATCGAGGTCGGACGCGACGCGGACCTCGTGCTGTTCGATCCGGCGGCGCGGCGCACGGTCCGGGCCGCCGACCTGCACCACACCAGCGACTACACGCCGTACGAGGGCCGGGAGGTGCAGGGCGCGGTCCGCTCGACGATCGTGCGCGGCTCGTTCGTCGTGCGTGACGGGGCGTTCGTCGGGACGCGCGGGTTCGGGCGGTTCGTGGAGCGCCGCCTCGAGCGGATGGCCTGAGGCGCGCTCAGGGCGACGCCTTTTCGGACCAACCGAACAGCCCAACGTGTCTCGAGCGGTTGACCGGGCCCGGGAGGCCGCCGGACCCGGGCACGCAGGCGGCTGTTAGCAGACTCCGGCCATGCGCTCGCGGCGCGCCTGTCAGACAGGACCTTGCCGCCCCCGAATTCGGCGCGGGTTGTTCGGATCTTGCGAAAGAGTGCGGTCCGCGGGCTATTCCAGGCGGCGGTA
>DATDJA010000345.1:0-4009 GCA_036520795.1 Candidatus Limnocylindrales bacterium | reverse complement strand
GGAGCTCGCCCGCCGGGCCGACATCCTGGCCACCGACCGCGGCGTGATGGACAACTTCGCCTACTACCTGCGCTCGTGCGGCGGCACGGACGAGTACGCGGTCGAGCCGCTGGTCCGCCGCTGGTCCGCGACCTACGACCTGGTCGTGCGCCTGCTCCCCGACGTCGCCCTCCAGGCCGACGGCGTCCGCTCGACCAACGACGCCTTTCGTGACGAGGTCGAGGCGATCCTCGACCGGGTGCTGCCGGGCCTCGTCGCGGACGATCGTCTCGTGACCCTGCGCGCCTCGGAGATCACCAGCCGGTTCGACTGGTTCGCGGTGCTCCAGCGACTGGCCGGCTCGATCGGGACGACGGTGGCCGCGCCCGACCTCTGGCGCTGACGCACCGGGCCGGCGCGCCTACCAGGCTTCAGCGGGCGCCTCGCGCTCGGCGGCCGACAGCGACACGGCCGTGACGGCGCCGGTCTCCGCCTCGAGCGTGACGGCCAGCACGGCCTTGCCATCGTCGACGTCGACGTCGAACGTTGCCGTCGTCACCCCGTCGCCGGCCGTCGGCAGTCCCAGCCGCATCGACCCGAAGCGAGCGCCGGCGGCGCGCAGGGAGCGCCTGACCGCGATCGGGTCGAGATCGGGGCCCGCGGCGAGATCCGACGGCCAGGCGGTCTCGGGCTCGGCGGTGATGGCGAGGACGCGTTCGGCCAGCTCCCGCAGCGCCGGCGACGGGTCGTGGACGGCGGTGACGGTGAGCTGCTGGACGAGCGGTCGCGGCTCCGGCGTCACGAGGATCGAGACCCGGACCCAGCCGCGTTCGCCGCGGAGCCACCAGGCGAGATGGGCAGGCGAGAACGACTCGTCCGGCCGCGCGCCATCGGGCCGGAACGGGCCCAGGTCGGCGACAACGCGCTCGATCGCCGCGCGGCGGCGCTCGCGCGGCTCGTCGAGGTCCATGTTCATCGCGAACGCTGCGTCGGCCGCCGCGTCGTCCCACTCGGCAAGCAGGCCGTCGACGACAGGCCGGAAGGCCCGGACGTCCGCTGACGGCGTGACCCGGCGCCGCGGAACCGCGTCGGCCAGGACCAGGGCCCGCAGCTGTTCGGCGACCACCGGCCGGCACTGCGCGTAGCGGAGGTTGCCGAGGCCGATCACGCCCAGGCCGGTCGCCGGATGCCATGCCATGTGCGACCCGAAGCCCGGATAGCCGCCCGCATGCGAGATCACCGTCCCGAGCTCGGTATCCGCGTGCACGACGAGCCCGAACCCGTAGGCGAGGACGTCGGCGACGGGCGCCTCGTGGGCCGATCGGGCGGGCAGGACGGGCGGGATGAGGCGGTGGGCCTGCTGCATCTCGCGGCGCGACGAGCGTCGAAGGGGATGCGGGCCTTCGGCGTCGTCGCGGGCCGGGAACGCGTCGATGAACCCGGCCACCCAGCGGGCGAGATCGCGAACCGAGGAGAACACGCCGCCCATCGAGGCCAGCGCACCGTACCCGTCGATGCCCTCGCGCACGAGCCGGTCGTCCTGGCGGACATAGCCATGGGCGAGACGCGACTCCTCGACGTCCTCGGCGCGATACGCGGTCGACGACATGCGGAGCGGCACCAGGATCCGGTCGCGCACGAACTCGCGGTACTCCTGCCTGCCGGCATTCGTGACCACCCTGCCCAGGATCCCGTAGCCCAGGTTCGAATACTCGAACGTCGTGTCCGGCGGCCATGTCAACGGCGGACCCGCCTCCAGGAGCCGCTCGAAGGCATCCAGCGGCAGCCCCTGCTGGCGATCGCCCCAGGGATCGTCCGTGGCGAGGCCGGCGGACATCGTGAGCAACTGCCGGATCGTCACCGGCGGCGAGTCCGTCGTCCGGGGACGCCACGCCGCCAGCGCCGGGACGTGGTCGCCGGCCGGATCGTCGAGGCGCAGCCGCCCTTCGTCGCGCAGGAGCAGGATCGCGGTCGCGGTGAACGACTTCGTCATCGACGCGATCCGGAACACGGCGTCGCCGTCGGGCTCCCGCTGCTGGCCCTCGCGGATCGTCCCGGCGCCTGCGGCATGGGCGAGCTCGCCGCCGCGTACCACGCCCCAGGCGACGCCCGGGATCCGCGACTCGCGCTGGAGGCGTGCGAACCGGGCGTCGAGCGCGGGCACCACGTCCTCGAACGCGGTCATCGCGATGTCCCTTCGGGCGTCTCCGCGAACACGCGAAACCTGAGGACCTCGCGGAAGCCGATCGTCTCGTACAGGTGACGGCCCATCGCCGACGCCTGCAGGATGGCGACCGTCGCGCCCTGGCGGCGGCCCTCGGCGATCGCGTGCCGGGTCAGCGCGCCGCCCAGGCCCAGCCCGCGTGCCTCGCGCACCGTTGCGACGTTATAGACGCCGACGGTGCCGTGCGCCGCGTAACCGAGCGAGCTCGACACGGCGCGGCCATCCACGTAGCCGGCATACAGCTCGAAGCCGGGCATCGCGAGCTCCTCGAGCACGAGGAACTGGCGCGCGATCTCGAGCGGGAGCCCGAAGGCCGCGGCCACCACGTTCACGTGGTCGGCGAGACCCGCGGCATCGTCAGCGCGCCTGACCTCGAGCCCCTCGGGCATCGTGGCGGGGGCCGCGATGTCGTCAGGGATCGGGTGCAGCGTCATCGCCGGAAACGCCTCGTCCGGATCCTCGTGCAGGCCGAGGGCTTCGATCGCCGGCACGATGTGGTCGTCGAGGCCCGACCGGATGCGGACCTGGAATGGGACGCGGCGCGCCCGGAGCTCGTCGACGCCCGCCTCGACCGAGGCCGCGTCCGCGGCCTCGGCGATGGTCATCACCTGATTGAAGAACGGGAGCGGCAGGCCGCTCGTGAACCAGGCGGCGCTCCCGGCCCGTCCCGACGCACCGGCCGGTGCGAAGGCCACGCTCCGCGACCAGAGGTCGATCTCGTTGGCGAGGGCGAGGCGGGCTAGGGTTGCGTCATCGGGTCCCTGCGGCGTCTGCACCGCAGCAGTCTGCCGCGCGGATGGCGCACGCGTCCGGTCGTGTCGCCCCTCGGATCGGCAGCGGAGCCCGTAGCGTCAGCCGGCCCTCGCTAGCGCAGGAGTCCCGGCCAGAAGTGGGCCCGGCCGATCCGGTCGACCCAGCCGAAGAACAAGCGTCGGTCGGCGGGCGCCCCTGCCGGCCCGTGAGCGGAGCGGCCGGCGGCAACGGCTTCCGCGACTTCGCGGGCGATGGCCGCCTCGCGTCGCGCTGCAAGCACGGCCGTCCGCTCGCTTGGATCGTCGATCGTGCGCGGGAGGGTGGTCAGGATCAGGAACGAGCGGCTCATGGGGCCCCCGGCTGCGGTTGCGGCCGAAGTCGGCTCGCGTCGCCGGATCCTGTTGTGTGGCTGGTCGAGTGTCAGCGACCTGTGTGCCCCGGAACTGGAACCTCGGTCACAGGCGGCACGAACACGTCGGCCGCCAGGCGGTCGGGGTCGAGGATCCGGATGCGGCCCGCTCCGGTCGCGACGACTCCCTCGCGGCGCAGGTCACCGAGGACGCGCACCACCACCTCACGGACGCTGCCGACGGCCTCCGCGAGCGCTTGCTGGCTGATCGGCGCAATCAGCAGGGCGCCCTGCTGGCGCTCGGAGGCGAGGTCGAGCAGATGGCGGGCAACCCGCTGGCGCACGGTCGAGAACGACGCTCCGGTGATCTCGGCGACGTACTGGTAGACCCGTTCGCTCAGCTCGGCGATCAGAGCGCCCGAGATCGCGTGCTCCGCATCGCACAGCGCGCGGACCGCGTCCGCCCGCAGGACGAGCAACTCCGTGTCCACCAGCGCCTGCAGGCTGCCGAGCATCACGTAGTTCGGCTGGAACAGCGAGACGGCGCCGACCAGGGCACCGGGGCGGCAGTAGCGGACCGTGAGCATCCGGCCATCGGGCGATGACACGAACAGCCGGATCAGCCCCGAGACCACGAGCTCGACGTGCGGACCAGGCTCACCCTCGCGCCGCACCATCGAACCCGCCGGCACCACGAGTCGAAC
>DATDJA010000344.1:0-6025 GCA_036520795.1 Candidatus Limnocylindrales bacterium | reverse complement strand
GTCGTCGGCGGCGACGAGACCGTGCGCCTGATCACGATCGCGCTGCTGGCCGACGGCCACGTCCTGGTCGAGGACGTCCCGGGCACCGGCAAGACCCTGCTCGCACGGGCCATCGCGCGGGCGCTCGCCCTCGACACGGCGCGCATCCAGGGCACGCCGGACCTCCTGCCCTCGGACGTCACCGGCGCCAGCCTGTTCGAGCCCGGCGGCCTGCGCTTCGTCCAGGGCCCGGTGTTCACCAACGTCCTCCTCGTCGACGAGATCAACCGCGCCACGCCGCGCACCCAGTCGGCCCTGCTCGAGGCCATGCAGGAGCACCAGGTCTCGGTCGAGGGCGTCACGCGCCGCCTGCCCGACCCGTTCGTCGTCCTCGCAACCCAGAACCCCGTCGAGTTCGAGGGGACGTTCGCGCTGCCGCAGGCGCAGCTCGACCGGTTCCTGCTCCGGGCGCGCGTCGGCTACCCCGATGACGAGGCCGAGCGACGGATCGCCCGCCGTCACCAGGACGCGGTCGACCCGCTGGACACGATCGAGCCGGTCGTCGACCGCGAGCGCCTGCTCGCCATCCGCGACCAGGTCCGAACGGTGCGGGTGGCCGAGGAGGTGGAGGCCTACCTGGTGGCGCTCGTGCGAGCGACCCGCGCGCATCCGGACATCGACCTCGGCGCGAGCCCGCGGGCCACCGTGGCGCTGTATCGCGCGTCGCAGGCCGCGGCGGTCCTCGAGGGTCGCGAGTTCGTCACCCCCGACGACGTCAAGGGAGTCGCGCCGGCCGTGCTCGGCCATCGGTTGATCATCGACCTCGACCGGACGCTCCATGGCGCGACCGCCGACACCGTCCTCGCCGCGATCCTCGCGTCGGTCGCGGTCCCGCCCGTGCTCGCGGACTGACCGCGGGCTGACGACACACCGACCGCGGGACCGACACGATGGCAGCGCGCGTTCTCCTCGCGATCACGCTCATCGTCATCGGGAGCGCCATCGACGTCCCGATCGCGATCGTCCTCGGCATCGTCACCCTCATGGTCGAGGTCGTCCACGTCGTGTGGGCCCGCGCGGGCGTCCGCGACGTCCGCTACACGCGCCACCTCGACGTCCGACGGGCCGCGTTCGGGGACGAGATCCCGATGCAGGTCGAGGTCTGGAACCGCCGCCGGCTGCCGCTGCCGTGGCTGCGGGCCGACGACCGGGCGTCGAACGGCGTCGTCGTGCGCGAGCGTGACCTGGCCGACGGGGCAGAGCCGGGGTCCGAGGTCCTGCGCAACGCCTGGACGCTGCGCCCCTGGGAGCGCGTCGTGCGCCGCTTCCACGTGGGCGCCGATCGGCGCGGCGTGTTCCGGATCGGGCCCGTCGACCTCTCGGTGGGTGACCCGTTCGCGCGCCGCGCGGCGGCAGACCTGCGGCCCACCGTCGACACCTTCCTCGTCTGGCCCCGGACGATCCCGATGACCGAGATCGAGCCGCCCGACCGGTGGGGCGACCTCGATCGGGCCAGGGCCGGCCTCAACGAGGATCCGTCGCGCTTCGCCGGCGTGCGTCCGTACGCGGCGGGCGACCCCATCCGCCGGATCCATGCCCGCACGAGCGCTCGCGTCGGCCAGCCGATGACCAAGCGCTTCGAACCCTCGCGCGACCGCGAGGTGCTCATCGCGCTCGACGTGCAGACGATCGACGGCGTCGCCTGGGCTGCCGGGTTCGGCGGCGACGAGACCGAGTCGCTGTACGTCGTGGCCGGGTCGCTCGCCCGGATGCTCGGCCAGCGGCGCGTCGCGTTCGGTCTGATGGCGGCGGGCTACACGGGAGCCGAGACGCGGATCGCCCGCGTGCCGGTCTCCGCGGCGCCGGGACAGGTGCAGCGGGTGCTCGACCTCCTCGCGCGCCTCTCGGCCCACGCCTCGGCCCCGTTCGAGCGCCTCCTGATCATCGTCGCGCGCACGGTCCGGCCCGGGACGACCGTGCTGGTGCTGACGGCGCGCGACCCGCGTCCCTTCGCCGCGGCGCTCAGGCGCCTGGAGCAGGCGGGCGCGGACGTCGTGGTGATCGCCTGCGGCGAGGAGGCCTCGCAGGGAGCGGCCCGCGCCCGATCGCTCGGGTTCGCCTCCCGGCGCGCCGTGATGGACGCGCACTGGCGGACCGCCGAACGCCTGGTGGTGGCGCCGTGACCGCGGCCGGCGTGAGCCCGAAGGAGACCACGAGCCCGCTGATGCTCGTGCCCGTCGCGCTCGCGCTGCTCGCCGAAGCTGCCTGGACCGCCGTGCTGGCCGGCGTCGTGCAGGCGTTCGTCCTCCACGACCCGACGCTCGGGATCCCCGGGACCCTCGTCGCGTGCCTGGCCGGCGCCGCCGCGATGCGCCGGCTCGCGCCGCGCGCCGGCGAGCGGTGGCCGGCCGTCGCCGCGTGGCTCACGATCGGCATCGGGGCGCTGGGCTGGCTGTCGTCGCCCGAGGTCCGCTCGATCCTCGCCTCGGAGGGCATCGCGGGAATCCAGGACGCCCTGGTCGCGGGCCTCGGCGGCTGGGTCGCGGGGATCGCGTTCCTGCGCGGGATGCCCTACGCGACGCTGCCGCCCGATCCGCACCCGATCGAGACGGCCCTCGCGATCGGGACGCCGGGCATCGCGA
Organism: Candidatus Limnocylindrales bacterium; assembly: GCA_036520795.1. Classification (GTDB taxonomy): domain Bacteria; phylum Chloroflexota; class Limnocylindria; order Limnocylindrales; family CSP1-4; genus CAIXZV01. The sequence continues at coordinate 3,404 of DATDJA010000344.1, read as the reverse complement.
TCGCCGCGGTCATCGGTGGCATGGTGGGCGAGCCGTTTCGAGGCCGCTTCCTCGGCAATGCGTCGCTCGAGGTCGTCGTGTTCCTGGTCGCAGGGTTCGCGTCGCTGACGCTGAGCCGGCTGACGCTGGTCGGCTCGGGCAGCGGCGGCGGGAGCGTCGACTGGCGCCGGAATCCCGCCTGGCTGGCGCTCACCGGGCTCCTGTTGCTCGGGATCGCCGGGATCGCGGTCGCGGCGTCGCTCGTGGCCGGACCGGTGATCGTGACCGTGCTCGGCGTGGCGATTCCCTCCCTGCTCGTGCTGGGCTTCGTCGCCGGGTTCAACCGTCGAAGCGCGCGGATCGTCGTGATCAGCGGTGCTGTGGCGCTGGTCGTCGCCCAGGTCCTGCGCATGCTCAACGCGGCGCCGAGGGTCACCGAACCGCCGCCGGCGATCCCGGCCCTGCCGCCGGCGGAACCGCCCCCGCCCGTCCCGGTCACGTTCGGCCTGCTGGGGATCGCCATCGTGCTCGCCGTGATCGCGATCATCATCCTGATCCGGCTGTGGATGAGCCGGCCGCGGGTCCCGGACGACGCCTCCGACGAGGACCGCTGGATCGACCACGGCGACCAGTCCGGGCGCGACGTCGTGCACCGTCGCCGCCGCGGCCTGCGGTTCGGCCGGCCCCGGCCGGCGGACGCGGTCGCCGCCTATCGACTCCTGCTCGAGGAGCTGGCACCCAACGCCGGGGTGCGTCGCGAGGAAGGCGAGACGCCCGCGGAGCACGCCGGGCGGCTGCGCGACGCGGGCTCGGGCGGCCTGGCCCTCGACCTCCTGGCGGCCGACTACGGGCTCGTGCGGTTCGGCGGGGTGCGCCTGTCCGACGCCGAGGAACGGCGCGCGATCGGGCGGTCGTCGAGCCTGAGCCGCCGGCTCCTGGCCCAGGCCCGCACCTCGACCGCCGTGGGGTCCGGCCCGGGCGCGGCGGATCGACCCGGCGAGCAGGCGGCTCCCGAGGGTGGGCCCGGCGCCCGATCCCGTTTCCGCGTCGGCTGACCCGCACGCCCTCCAGTCGGGCAGAATGCCCGCCATGCCGTCACAACGAATCCCCACGCCCGACATCGTCACCGTCTATGGCGCCGAGTGGTGCGCCGACTGCCGCCGGACCCGCCGCTACCTCGACGCGACCGCCACGCCGTATCGGTGGATCGACGTCGGTGTCGAAACCGACGTCCGCGGGATGCTCGACGCCGCCGGCTTCCGCTCCATTCCGGTGGTCTCGCTGCCCACGGGCCAGGTCCTCGTCGAGCCGAGCGACGACGAGCTCGCGAACGTGATCGGCACGGCCGCCTGACCGTCATTCGTCCATCGCGCGCGGCGACCCGCGTCGGGTGCCGGGTCGCGCCGGGATCGCCGACGCTCCCCGTCGACGGGCGGCGTTCGCGGCCCGCAGTTCGGAGACGACCGTGGACGCACTCCTCGTGCTCGCCGGCTTCGCGGTGGCCGGCATCCTCGCCAGCGTGACGATCCTGTGGGTCGTGCCGATCCTGCTCGCCGCTGCGATCGCGGCGTCGGTGGGGGACGCGTAGGGCGAACCCGCGACCTAGGCCAGCTCGTCCTCGTCGAGGCGGAGCAGCAGCGCGTAGGCCTCGTCGCCCAGGAACGCCTTGGCGGCGGTCGCCGTCTCCTCGGCCGCGCTCGCCCCATCCTCGTCCTCGGCCTCGACGTCGCCGCCCGCGAGGACGCCCAGCACCCGCGACGGCGTCGGCTCGACCACCCACTCGTCGCTGCTGTCCGGGTCCACGTCGAAGAACGTCACCGACTCGATCTCGAAGGTGGCGCCGTCGGGTCGCGCGAGCGTGCAGGCCCAGGCGCCCTCCTCCTCGGCCGAGGGCCGGAGGGTCAGCGAGAGGTCGAGGGCTCGGAACAGCTCGTCGAGGGTCGTCGCGGTGGGGGCCATGGGTCACCTGTGTGCGGTCGCGTTGCGTCAACCGTACCGGACGCTGGCACGGGAGGGCCGCGGCATACCATCGCCGCGTGCCCGACCACGCGTCCGTCTCCTACTGGCTCGAGAGCTCGGGCGACGACCTGACGCCACGGCCCGCCCTCGAGGGATCGCTCGACGCCGACGTCGCCATCCTCGGTGCCGGCCTCACGGGCCTGTGGACGGCGTTCTACCTGCACCGTCGCGACCCGTCGCGCAGGATCGTGATCGTCGAGCGCGAGATCGCCGGGTTCGGGGCGTCGGGGCGCAACGGCGCCTGGTGCGCGCCGGACCTCAACATCTCGATGACACGGCTGGCGAAGCTCCACGGTGAGGACGCCGCGCGGCGCATGCAGCAGGCGACCTACGACGCGGTCGACGAGGTGGGCCGGGCGACGGCCGAGGCGGGCATCGACGCCGGGTTCCACCGCGGCGGCGAGGTGCTCGTGGCGCGCGGCCCCCAGGGCGTGCCGAGCCTCAGCGCGGCGCTCGAGGAGTACCGCCACTTCGGGTTCGGCGATCGGTACCGGCTGATCGATGCCGTTGAGCTCGACACCCGCGTCCGGATCGACGGCGCCGTGCAGGCGCTGGTGTCGGACGCCACGGCCGTCGTGCACCCGGGCCGGCTCGTGCGCGGGCTCGCGCGGGCCGTGGAGCGGGGTGGCGCGCGGATCGTCGAGGGGACGCCGGTGACGGGGTTCCGCGCGAAGGACGCGACCGGTCGCGCCGCCCTGGTCACGGCGCACGGCGAAGTCCGGGCGCCCGTGGTGGTGCTGGCGGGCGAGGCCTACCTGACCGAGCTGAAGCCGCTGCACCGCCAGCTCGTGCCGCTGTGGTCGCTGGTCGTGCTCACGGAGCCCCTCTCGGATGCGCAGTGGGCGGAGATCGGCTGGGCCAACCGCGAGACGCTCGCCTCGACCCGGCTCTCGATCGATTACCTGTCACGGACCGAGGACGGCCGGATCCTGTTCGGCGGTCGCGGGGCGCCGTACCGGTTCGGGTCGCCGATCCGCCCCGAGTACGACCACCACGAACCGACCCACGAACGCCTCCGCGCGTTCGTGCGCGAGTGGTTCCCGTCCCTGGGCGGCATCCGCTTCACGCACGCCTGGGGCGGTCCGCTCGGGATGCCCCGCGACTGGCACCCGACGATGGCCTTCTCCCCCTCGAGCGGGATCGCGACCGCCCGCGGCTACGTGGGTCACGGGGTGTCGACGACGAACCTCGCGGGCCGCACGCTGACGGACCTGATCACCGGGCAGCAGAGCCCGCTCACGGAGCTGCCGCTGGTCAACCACCACTCGCCCAACTGGGAAGTCGAGCCGTTCCGCTGGATCGGCGTCCGGTACGCCCAATGGGCGCTGGGACGGCTCGATGAGCGGACGGCGCGGACCGGGAAGCCGCCGTCCGGCCGCAGCCTCGCGGAGTGGATCGCACGCCAC
>DATDJA010000343.1:0-3196 GCA_036520795.1 Candidatus Limnocylindrales bacterium | reverse complement strand
GCTGTGGATCGCGCGTCGGTACGGACGACGGATGCGGCCGGGCGACCTGTTCCTGATCTTCCTGATCTGGTACTCGGCCGTCCGGTTCGCGCTCGAGACCCTGCGGGTGGGCAACTGGACGTTCTTCGGGATCCCGACGGCAATGGTGGTGTCGGCGGTCCTGATCGTCGGTTCCCTCGTCCTGCTCGCGATCCGGCACCGGCCGGGAGCGGTGTTCGAGACGTGGGGCGACCCGCCGCCGCCGGAGGAAGAGCTCCTCGAGGGCGAGGAGTGGATCGAGGACGACGAGGACGACGAGGCCGACGACCTCGACGAAGACGCTGATGACGACGACGACCCCGACGAGGGCGATGGAGATGACGAAGGAACCGACGACGGCTCCGGTCGCGACGCCGGGCCCGGGGGCGGTGGAGCCGCCTGAGGCGGCGTCCACGGGGGGAAACGCCGCGCGCCGCCGGCCGCCCCCGTCGCGGCTGTCCCCGCAAGCCCTCGCGCAAACACGGGCGGACGGCGCCGCCGAGGGCCTGGTCTGGCTCGGACGCGAGCCGGAGGCCCGGGCCTCGATCCTGTACCGGTTCCTGCGGCTGGTGGCGCGCTTCGTGATCTTCGGCCTGTTCCGGTTCCGGATCTCGACCTCGGGGCGCGAGCTGCTCCCGGCCTCGGGCGGCTATCTCCTGATCGGGGCGGCGCACCGTGGCTGGATGGACCCGTTCGTGGTGATGCATGCGCTGCCCGCGCAGCCCCGCTGCTGGTTCCTGGGCAGCGCCCCGTCGACGTTCACCTCGCGCTGGCGCGAGCGGCTCATCCATCGCCTGGGCGGCCTGCTGCCCGTGTGGCGCGGCGGGGTCGGCGTCGACAGCCACGTGGCGGCGGCCCGCGCGGTGACCCGCAATGGGGCCGTCTTCGTCCAGATGCCCGAGGGCACCGTCAGCGGCCCCGCCGGTCGCATCGGCCCGTTCCGCAACGGGGCGGCGCTGATCGCACTGCGGACCGGCGCGCCGATCGTGCCACTGGCGTTCGCGGGCACAGAGGAGCTGTACATCGGCCGGCGGATGGCGTCGCGCGTGCTGGCGCCGACGACCCCCCGCGAGCTGCTGGGCGACGACTGGGACGGGTCGCTGCCGGTCGAGGGGTCACGCGAGGAGCTCGACCTCGCCAAGCGGCTCACCGAGCGCTTCGAGGCCCTCATCGGCCCGGCGGTTGAGGCCCTCCACCCGACAACGATCGACCCGCCCGAGCATCCGCGGCGCCTCCAGCGACGCCTGACCTGGCTGCTGTTGCGACCCGGGCGCCTCGACCGCGACCCGGCGGCGTAGGACCCGTGCCGCGCGCGCCCGAGCCCGACCCGCCCGGCACCCCTGAGCTCGAGGCCGGCCTCATCGGGTCCGCGTCGGGCCATGCGGGCGTCGCCTACCGGGTCCTGCGGGGCGTATGGCGGGTTCTCGCGGCGGCCCTCGGTCTGCGCATCGTGGTCCAGGGTCGCGAGCACCTGCCGACGGATGCCGACGGGCGTCCCGCGGGCGGCTGGATCGCCGCGGGACTGCCGCACCGGACGTGGATCGACCCGTTCCTCCTGTGGGTCGTGCTGCCCGTCGAACCGCGGCTCGTGTTCTTCGGCGACGCGCGGACGATGGCCCGGTCGCCGCTCCGACGCTGGGTCGTGCGGCGCGTCGGCGGCATCGTGCCCATCCCATCGCACGGCGGCCCGAAGGCGTTCGCGACCCATGTGGCCGCGGCCGGCGACGTGCTCCGGGGCGGGGCAGTGTTCGGCCTGTTCCCGGAGTCGGGAGCGCCCGCGCCGGTCGGCGAGGCGCGGCCGATCGCACCCGGGCTGGGCTACGTCGGGCTGCGATCCGGCGCGCCGATCGTGCCGGTCGTCATCGGGGGCAACCACGAGCTGTTCCTTGGGCGCCGGATCGTCGTCCGGATCCTGCCGCCGACGACGGCGGCCGTGCTCTCGGGCCTGCGTCCCGACGAGCCGGCCCCGGCGCCCGGCAGCCGTGCGGAGCGTGACGCGGCCCATCGCGCCGCGGCGGCGCTCCATGCGCTGACCGCCGATGCGGTCGCCGCCACCCATCGCGCCGCGGAGCCAGCGCCCGGCCGCCGCAAGCGTGGTCTCCGGCTGACGACGCTGTTCCGGTAACCGCGACCCCCGGCGGCGGTATCCTCGCCGCCGATGCACTACGCCGATTCGATCCTCGACCTCGTGGGCGACACGCCGCTCGTCCGCATCTCGCGGCTGACCCGCGACCTGGGCCCGGAGGACCGCCGCCCGCTGATCCTGGCCAAGCTCGAGATGCTCAACCCGGGTGGCTCCGTCAAGGACAGGATCGGGCTGCCGATGATCGAGGCCGCCGAGCGGGCCGGCCTGCTCAAGCCCGGCGGCACGATCATCGAGCCGACGTCGGGCAACACGGGGCACGGGCTGGCGATCGCGGCGGCGCTCAAGGGTTATCGCTGCATCTTTGTCATGGCCGACAAGCAGTCGTCGGAGAAGCAGGCGCTGCTCCGCGCGTATGGCGCCGAGGTCGTCCTCTGCCCGACCAACGTCGCCCCCGAGTCACCCGAGAGCTACTACTCGGTCGCCGCGCGCCTCGCGCGTGACATCCCGGGGGCGTTCAAGCCGGACCAGTACTGGAACGCCGCCAACCCCGACGCCCACGAGCGCACGACGGGCCCCGAGATCTGGGCCCAGACCGAGGGCAGGATCACGCACCTCGTCGCGTCCGTGGGCACCGGCGGCACCGTGACCGGCATCGCGCGCCACCTCAAGGCGCAGAAGCCCTCGCTGCGGGTCATCGGTGCGGACCCGGAGGGCAGCGTGCTCTCGGGCGACACCGCACGGCCGTACCTGACCGAGGGCGTCGGTGAGGACTTCTTCCCGGGCACCTACGACCCGGCGATGGTCGACCGCTGGGTGCGCGTCTCCGACCGCGACGCGTTCGCGATGGCACGCCGGATCACGCGTGAGGAGGGGATCCTGGCCGGCGAGTCGTGTGGGACCGCCATGCTCGCGGCGCTCGACGAGGCGGCCCGCCTGATGCGCGAGGAGCCAGCGACGGCGGCCGACGCCGTCATCGTCGTCATCCTGCCCGACGGCGGTCGCAACTACCTCTCGAAGCTCTACAACGACGAGTGGATGCGGGCGAACAGCCTGCTGCCGACCACCGGCGCGGTTGCCCGCGTCGGCGAGCTG
>DATDJA010000342.1:0-2828 GCA_036520795.1 Candidatus Limnocylindrales bacterium | reverse complement strand
GCGGCCGACAGCGCGCCGTCGGCATCCGTGTCGAATGCCTGCCGGGCCTGGAACGTCGGGATCTCGGCCTCGTCGATGACGACGTCAAGGAGCACCCGCGACGGCTCGACGCGGATCCCGGCGTAGTGGTTGATGGTGAAGTTGCCGAGCGGATGCGCCAGCGCGACGCCCGCGACGACCGGGACCAGGACGGCCCCCAGCAGAAGGCCTCCGGCGAGGGAGCGACGAGGCGACCTCATCGGATCGTCGCCATGGCGTCGGCGGCTCGCGCCCGAGCGACCGGATCCAGAGCGGGTCCCAGGGCGAGGGCGCTCTGCAGTGAGGTCGCGGCCTCGGCCGGCCGTCCGTTGGCGAGCGCGATCAGCCCGGCGTGGTACCAGAGCCGCGCGTCCCGGGTGCCGGCAGTGAGCGCCGAACGCATCGCGGCATCGGCGCCGGCGGCATCTCCGGCGTTGAGCAGGGCCCAGGCGAGTGTGTCGTAGCCGTAGACGTCGGCGCGGACGGCGAGCTCGTCACGAGCCAGCCGCACGGCCCGATCCGGCTCCAGGCGCCGGTCGGAGAGGTAGAGCGACAGCCCGCGGTCATAGACGGAGCCCGCCTCGCCCGCGAGCTGCGCAATCGCCTCGACGGTGGCCCGGTCGGTCTCGGCCTTGCGGGCATCGCCGGGGTCGCCGCGCAGCGTCAGCAGGTCGGCACGCCGGGCGAGCCAGTCGGGTAGCGGGATCGCGGCGATGGCGTCGTCGAGCTTCGCGATGGCGGCCGAGTGATCGCCGTCGAAGGCATCGAGCTTGGCGAGGCCTGCCAACGCGGCAGGAAGCCCGGGGCGGACGTCGAGCGCGGCCACGAACGCCGACCGAGCGGCCGTCGCATCGCCCGCGGCGATCAGCGACTCGCCAAGGGTCACGTCGTAGAAGCCCAGTGCGTCGCCTTCGAGCCCTTCATCGACGGCCGCAGCAACGGCAGCGACATCGCCCGCGACCGCCGCCGCCGGATCGCCCTGGATGAACGCCAGCCGGGCGGATCGGACCCGGGATGCGGCTCCGTCCGCGACCATCGCCAGCTGCGAATAGGCCGAGGATGCCGTGGCCAGGTCCCCCAGCTCGAGCGACGCGTCGCCCAGGACGCCCAACGCCGTCGCGTCGCCCGGCGAGCGGTCGAGGATCGAGCGCGCGAGGTCGCGCGCCTCGGGAAACCGGTGGAGCGAGATGAGGATGCTGGCCCGCATCGCCTGGGCCGGCACGTACGAAGGCTGTGCCTCGAGGGCCGCGGACGCGGCCTGTTCCGCCCGCAGGTAGCCGGTGACGTCGCCGGTCAGGCGCGCCTCCGCCGAATCGGCCTCGGCGAGCTTCACGGCGGCGACGATGTCGGCGGGGCGCGCGGTCAGTCGGGCGGCCCAGAAGTCGACGTCGTCGCGGACCCGGGCGAGCTCGGCGGCGGGGTCGACGTCGGCGACCTTGCCCGGGGCCGGGATGGTGATGGGACCGAGGTCGGGCGCGGGGACAATGGCTGGGAACGCACGGGGTTCGTCAGCCACCGGTTCGGCCGCAGCCTCGGCGGGGGGCGGCGCGGCGAGGAGCGGCTCATCGAGACCGACGGGACCGGCGGATGGCCACGCCGCGGCGACCTGCGTCCCGATCGCGAAGGCCAGCACGCCGAGCACGGCGATGAGCGGCCTACGGGGCGGTCGGCGGACGGTGAAGACGGTCATCGGTGACTCCTGCGCGCGGGACGGGGAGAGCCGGGGTGCGCCGCAAGATCGACGGCGCACCCCGGAGGGCCTCAGTGCGGCGAGGCCAGGTACGGGAAGGCGCTCTTGAACGCCTTGTCGTTCGCGCCCACGCCGTCGCCGGTCGTGATCACGAAGTTGGTGAGCAGGGCGAACTCCGCATCGATCACGTCGTCGGACAGGCCGCGCCCGTTGAGGGCGAGCGTGCCGAGCGACGAGCCCGAGGCGAACGGGGCACCGCTGCCGAGCGTGAGCGTCAGCTCGTCCGGCAGGAGCACGCCCGCGATCGCGGACACCTCACCCGCCGAATAGGCCGTGGCCGCGTTCGCCGTCAGGACATTCCCGATCGCGTTGAGCACGGCCGTCACGTTGTCGGTGGTCGTTCCGGCGTCCGCGGACGGGCGCTGGAGGTTGAACGCGTCCTTCTCGAGGCCGTTGTACGGCGAGTCGGACGGCAGGAGCAGCCCGTTGAACACGGTGTTGATCGCCGGCCGGGCCATGCGGTCGACCTGCATCCAGCCGCCGTTCGACGGGACAGAGGTGGTCGCGAAGACGCCGATCGAGTTGCCGGTGCCGCCGAGGCGGGCGTTGGGCAGCTTGATCGCGATCGAGAGCACGTTGGTGCCCGCGAACGTGTCGGCTGCGGTGAATCCACCCAGCAGGTCGCCGAGGTCGGTGGAGCCGCCGAGCAGCTGGTTCTTGAACTCGACGAACCCGGGAAGATCGAAGAAGAACGGGTCGTCGCGGGTGCCGGCGAACACCGAGCCGCCGTTCTTGACGTGTGCGGTGCGCACGCCGTGCCCGTAGGGGGTGGTCCGGCCCTCGGCGACCTTCTTGCCGCTCCACACGTTGCGGGCGGCCATGGCGCCGGTCTCGCGGCGAACGACGTACGCCTGGGTCTTCGTCCCGTCGGCGTTCGTCGTGGCCGGTGAGAACCGGACGCGATAGGCGAGGTCGGCCGTGCCGTCCTGGTTGCGGTCGACCTTGAACTCGTAGAGCGCGTTGGCGCGGTAGGTGGCGACCTTGCTGTCGGCCGGGGTCATGAGCCCGTCCACGTTGAGGACGAGCGTGGTCTTGCCGGCGCCCGCCTTGAAGGCGTAGA
>DATDJA010000341.1:0-8475 GCA_036520795.1 Candidatus Limnocylindrales bacterium | reverse complement strand
TCGGGCGTCGGGATCGGCACCCCATCGGGTTGCCCGTTGAAGGCGACGAGGCGACCATCCGGCGACCACGAGAGGCCGCCCCAGGTGGTCGCCGGCCGGGTCGAGAGCTGGTGGACCTCGCCCGTGTCTACATCGACGATCGAGATGCTCACTCGGGTGCCGTACCCTCCCTCGGCTCCCGCGACCCCAGTCTCGAAGGCGACCCTGCGACCGTTCGGCGACCACAAGGGCACGCCGTAACGTACCGCCGGGTCGTCGGCCGCCGGCACCAATAGCCTCGCGGTGTCGTCGGCGATCGATGAGACCCAGATCTCGCGGCTCGGCCGGTCCTCGGTTTCGTCGGCGGACTTCAGCCAGGCAATCCGGGTGCCGTCGGGCGAGAGGTCATACGAGCCGAAGTGCGGATGCCAGTAGTAGTCGAGGTTCTCGGCGCGGAGCGAGGATGTCACGCGGCCCATCGCAGTGTCGGTCACCAACAGGGTCGTGAGGGAGCTGTCTCCGGTCGCCGTGACCATCACGCCACCGTCGCGAGAGAACTTCGGGCAGCCGCCGCTGCCCTTGATCTGGCCGGCGCCGGTCCCGTCGGGACCGACCTGCCACGTCCCGCCCGGGCCGTGGTTGTTGCCCTGGAAGGTGTAGGTGATCGAGCCGTTGGCGCCAAGTCGATGTCGATCGTTGCGCAGGGCGCCGGCGACGAGGGCTGCCAGCACCACGGCGAGCAGCAGTCCGAGCACGGCCAGCGCGTAGACCGCGCGCCGGTCGAGGGCCGGGGCGGCCGCCCGCCCCATCGTCCCGCCGCGAACCGCCACCAGCCAGGCCGGTCGCTGGTGGGTGTGACGCGCCTGCTCCATAGCCCCCGCGTGAAGGCCGGCGGGAGCGGCCAGGGCGGTCTCGGCGTCGAGCCAGACCGCGAGGTCGCGGTCGAAGCGGTCGTAGCTGGTCATCGGACGGCCTCCGCGACGACGGCCGTCGGTCGCTCGTCGGCTTCGAGCGCGGCGCGCAGCGCCTGGGTGGCGCGACTGAGGCGGGACTGCATCGTGCCCAACGGGATGCCGAGCACCTCCGCCGACTCGGCGAGCGTCAGGCCCAGGTAGTGATGGAGGGCGATCACCGCCCGCTGCTCGGGCGTGAGGCGCCGGAACCCGCGATCCAGCTGATCTCGCGCGGCGATGTCGCCCTGCGCATCGGAGGTCACGGTGTCGGCGGTCATGGCAACGCGCAGCTCGACCACCTCGCGACTCCGGTGGCGGTCGGCGGCCCGATAGCATGCGCGGACGAGCAGCCGGTGGAGCCAGGCCTCGAACTTCTCGGGGTCGCGCAGCCCGCGGATGTCGAGCCACGCCCGGAGCAGGGCATCCTGGACCGCGTCCGCCGCCCGCTCGTCGTCGCGCAGGATCAGCCGGGCTGCCGAGTACAGGCGCTGCGTCAGGCCGGCGGTCAGCGCGGAGAAGGCGTCGACGTCGCCTCGCTGCGCCCTGACCACCAAGTCTCGCTGCATCGGTCGCCCTGGTCGTGGCGGCCACTCGGCCGCGCTCGCCTAGTCTGGGCCGTCGACCCGGCGGATTGTTCCATCCGCGCCTGACTACTTCATCGCTGCCAGGTCCTCGAGCACGAGCGGCCACATCGCCTCGCCGGCGAGCTCGTTTGCCTCCGGACTCCCGCCCCCCTCGGAGATCTCGGTCGACCGGTCGACGTAGGGGACGTCGATGAGGTGACCTGCACCCTCGCCGATGACGTGGCGATACGGGAACGCGAAGTCGTGCTCCCTGAGCCGGTCCATCGACAGCTCGCCGTACACCACGCTCGGCAGCTGGGTGTCGTTGGTCCCCGAGACGACGAGCACGGATCCCTTGATCTTCTCGACGGGGATGATCGCGGCCGCGGTCTCAGGATCCGCCTTCGCGTTCGCGACGATGCCCGGAATGGTCGCCCGGAAGTCCTGCCCCGCCGCAACGGCGTCACGGAACGGCTGCGCCGCGGCCTCGACACCAATCGTCGTGGCGAACGGGACGGGCTTGCCCTCGAAGCTGAAGCTCGACTTGCCCGCCCCGTCGTCCCAGGTGACCGTCGGCGGCGCGATCGCGATCACGCTCTTGATTTCCGGGTACCTCGCGCCGACGAGCATCGCCACCTGACCGCCCAGCGACGTGCCGTAGATCCCGATCCGATCTGGGTCGACGCTCGGCTGGGCCTGCAGCCAGTCGATCGCCTTGCCGAAGTACTCCAGCGGGAGCTCGACCGCGGTCGACGGCAACGCCGTCCCATCGACTGGCGAGGTGTAGTTGAAGTACGGCAGCGACAGAACGGCGTAGCCCTGACTCGCGAACACCTTCGGCCGTCTGACGGTCAGGCCACCGCTGCTGCCGGACAGGACGATCACCGCCGGAAAGGGCCCCGCGCCCGGAGGCAGGTAGAACTGACCCAGCACGCCGTTCTCAGAGATCTCCGTCATCGTCACGTCCGGCGAACCAAGATCCTGGTCAAGGACCGCCGTGGCTACCGGGGCTCCGTCGACCTCCGCCGTGAGCTCGGTTCGATACTGGAGGAAGACCGCGGGATTGGCCGAATCCGGTGGCGGCGACGCCGACGTCGGCTCGCTCGCGGCCTGGACCTCCGTCATCGACCAGAACAGACCCATCGGATTGGCGACAGCGTAGGAACCGCTGATGGGCGCGTCCTCCGCCAGGTCAACCGTCCCGCTCGCGTCAGTCTGAAACGTCGCGGAGGATTCGCGAACCGTTCCGGTGTCCTCAAGATCCGGATACGCGAGGCCGACGGTCGTCGCCCGGACGGTGACCGGATGTTCTGGCGGAAACGCGGACAGCCGGATCGAAACCGGATCGCCGATCTCCGCCTCAGGGGGGTCGACGGTGATGACGCCCTTGGTCACGGCGGAGCTCGCGCCCGGCGATGCTGTCGCGAGGGGGGCCGACGGCACGAATGAGGCCGATGATGGCGCGGAGGCCGATGTGCCAGGATCCGGCGGCATCGACGAACCGCAGCCCGCCAGAACCATGGTCAGGACCAACGCCGAGCGTCGCATCGCCTTCATCGCTGAGCTCCGGCACCAACGGCTCGCTGGATGGGGCCGTCCACGCTACTACACGGGATTCGACGAGACATCGCTATCTCCCCGGGTGACCCGTCACGACTAGGGCCCGAACCGGACGTCGTAGACAAGGCCGAGGAGATGCCGCAGCTGCTCGCTCCCTCCTTGGCCGTAGCCGCGTGACTGCGCCTCGCCACCACTCGCCGCGTCGTGGCCCGCGACGCTGGCCCTGATGACGATGAGCTCGCCGTTGACGTCGATTAGCACGAACAGCGCGCTGAGGTCACGACGGATCTCGATCACGGGATCGCCGCTGCCGGGCTCCGGGAGCAGCCTGCAGTCGTCCCGGTTCACGACGTCGGCCTGGAACAGTGGGTTGTAGCCGAGCATCTCCACGACGCGCCCGTGGTACTGGTCGGCGAACATCGCGGGCGGGACCGCGCCGGCCGACTGGAGGTCGCCGAGGTCCGTGGAGCCACTGGTCGAGGGGATCGCCAAGATGGCGGTCGCGAGCGCGTCGGCGTCCGGGTGCTCGCCGGCCGACCCACAGTCCACGGCCCAGGGGCGGATGAATCGCAGGTCTTCGACGCAGCCCTTCGGATGCGCCAGCACGAGGGAGCGCGAGCTCGACTCGACGGACGGGCAGAGGTCGACAGCGGACTCCCCGGGCGTGCGCGGACTGGGGCGGAAGGTCAGGGTCGGTTGGAACAGGCGGCTCGTCGCGAGCTGACCTGGCGAGAGCGATATCCCGTTCTCGATCGCAAGCGCGTCCACCGAGGTCGGCGCAGAACTGGATTCCGATGGAGCTGGGGTCGACTCGTCCGGGCTGGTCAGCAGGCGACCCCCGATGACGAGGCCGGCGCCGATCGCCAGTACGACGAGCAGCACCGCCAGCCCGGCCGTCAGCGCGCGCTCGGTTGCGAAGCGCCGCTCGCTCATCGGCGTCGTTCGCCGAATCCCGCGCCGGACGAGGAACCACGGGCGCTGCCGCGCGCCGCGCGTCGCATCGATGATCGTGTCGTAGGTCGAGGTCAGGTCCGTGTCCGGGCCTTGGCCGCCCATCCACGAGCTGAGGCGCCGCTCGAGATCGTCGGTCGGCATGGTGTCGAAGGCGCTCATGCGACGCCCCCCTTCAGCTCGGGGACGCGCTCCGTGGCAGCGAGGGCCGCCCGCAGGGCGATCAGTGCGTTGTGGAGGCGCGACTTGGTCGTTCCGATCGGGATCCCAAGCGCGACCGCAGCGTCGGCGAGCGAGAGATCCGCGAAGTACACGAGGGTCAGGACCGTTCGCTGGTCCTGTGTCAGCCGCTGGAACGCCCGCTCGATCTCGTCGCGGTCGGCCAGCGGCAGGACGCTGTCGGGTCGCGTCCCGTCGTGGAACGGCCCGAGGGGGATCTCGGTGAGGGTCCGCCGCCGTTCGCGCTTCGCGGCCCGGTAGCACGACCGGACCAGCAGCCGGTTGAGCCACGCGTCGAGCCGGTCGATGTCGCGCAGGCCGCGGATGTCGCGCCAGGCTTCGATCAGGGCGTCCTGGACGGCGTCCTCGGCCCGGTCGGGATCACGGAGGATGAGGCGGGCCGTCGTGTACAGCCGGCCCAGCGTCTCGCGCACGAGGGCCGAGAAGGCGTCGTGATCGCCCTCCCTGGCTCGTCGCGCGAGCTCCTGCTGCATCCGGCGGCTCCTCGTCCCGACCCACGACTGCGGGCCTCACCCTCTACCGGGGCGTCGACGGTGCCTCGAGGTTCATTCTGGCTGGCGGTGCTGGCCGGATCGTAGGCCACGCACGAGCGGGCTGGGTTAGGATCGCCCCATGCCGAACGGGGTCCCTCCAAGTGCCGAACCTGCTGCAGCGGCCGCGCCTGCGGCCGGGCCGCGCCGTCGACATCGCCGTCGGCCCGCCGGCTGAAGAGGTCGAGCCCGACGAGACCAGCGCCGCCGGCGTCCGCTGGCTGAACATTGACCGCCCTCGCGAGGTCGACCGCGAGTGGCTGGAGCGGGAGTTCGGCTTCCACCACCTCGCGATCGAGGACGTCGCGTCGCGCAACCAGCGCCCCAAGCTCGACGCCTACGACGACTACCTGTTCATCGTTCTCCACTTCCCCGTGTTCGACAAGCCGAGCGGCCGCCTGCTGACGGCTGAGCTCGACCTGTTCGTCGGCCCCGACTTCCTGATCACGCTGCCCGACCAGAACGTGCCGCCGCTGGCCGCGATGTTCGAGCGCTACCGGGAGCGCGAGGAGGTGCGTGAGGCGACCTTCTCCAAGGGCACGGGCTACCTGCTGTACCGGATCGTCGACACCTGCGTCGACGCCTCGTTCCCGATGCTGCGCAAGATGGGCGCCAAGCTCGACCAGCTCGAGGACGACATCTTCGAGGGGCGGTCCGACAAGATCGTCCAGGAGATCTCGAACGCGAAGCAGGAGATCATCAACTTCCGCCGGGTCGTCCGGCCGATGCGCGCCGTGCTGCGCGACCTGGAGCGCACGAAGCAGCGCTACCTCCAGGAAGACCTCGACATCTACTTCGACGACATCACCGACGCCGCCGAGCGGATCTGGGACGTCCTCGAGAACTACAAGGAGGTCGCGGAGGCGCTCGAGGACTCCAACGAGTCCGTGCTCTCGCACCGCCTGAACGAGTCGCTGCGCGTGCTCACCGCGTTCAGCGTCGCGCTCCTGCCGCTCACGCTGCTCGCCAGCATCTTCGGGATGAACTTCGACCTGCCGGGCGAGGAAGGCCTGCCGGAGTTCTGGGTCGTGATCCTCTTCATGGGGCTGATCTTGGCCAGCGTCCTGCTGTTCTTCCGCCGCCGCGGGTACCTGTAGCAGACGACCCGGCGGCGCGCGCCCGCACCCGGCCGATTTGACGCGCGCACGGCGTCGACTCCACCCTAGCCGCCTCGGGGTAACGGGGAGGCAAGACAAGCCGACATGGGCCACGCGTCGACGGGCGTCGCCGAGGACGACGCCCTGACCGAGTTGGCGCACGCCCGCGGGGCGACGTTCGGCGAGCCACTCGTCGAGGCGAAGCTTGCCGCGCCATACCTGCGGTCGGCCGTGCTGCCGCGCGAGGCCCTGCTGCAGCGCCTGCTGCGCGCCGACACCGGTCTCGTGACGATGGTTGCGCCGCCCGGCTACGGCAAGTCCACCAGCCTCGCCCTGTGGCGGGCGCAGGAGCCTCGCCCCGTCGCGTGGGTGACCTGCGACGCCGCCGACGCCGACCCGATCCGATTCCTGGGCTACGTAGGCCTCGCCATCGAGCGAGCGCTCGATCTGGGCATGCCCGTGCTCGATCGCAGGTCGGTCAACGGTGCATCGGCGCTGACCAACGCCGTGCCGCGGTTGACCTCGGCGCTGCACGAGGCAGGCCGGCCGCTCGTGCTGCTGCTCGACGACGTGCATCACCTCGGCGGCACGCCCACGAGCGACGTGCTTGCGATGGTCATCGACTACCTGCCGCCCGACGTCACGGTCGCGGCCGCGGGGCGGACCGATGCCGGGCTGCCGCTCGCCCGGTTGCGCGCGAGTGGTCGCCTGGTCGAGATCGGCATCGATGACCTCGCGCTCGACGAGCACGAGGCGGGCCGTCTCGCGGCGCTCGGCGGCCGTCCGTTGGCCCAACCCGAGGCGCGCGACCTCCATGCGAGGACCGAAGGCTGGCCGGCGGCCGTGTACCTGGCTGCCCGCCGGCCGCATCGCCAGTCGTCCGGGCGCACGACCGCGACCCCCAGCGTCTCGGGTCGGGACACCGACATCGGCGACTACATCGAGGCCGAGCTCCTCGACACCGCCAGCCCGAGCGTCCGGGCATTCCTCCAGAAGACGGCGATCCTCGACCGGATGAACGCGGGGCTGTGCGACGCGGTCGTCGAGGGCACGAGCTCCGACCGCATCCTCCGTGACCTCGCGTCGACCAACCAGCTCGTCGTTCCCCTCGACGCGCAAGGAGGGTGGTTCCGATACCACACGCTCCTGCGGGAGCATCTCCTGGCGACGCTCGAGCGGGACCGGGACGCCGCGAATCGGTTGCACCGCCGGGCAGCGGAGTGGTTTGCGGCGAATGGGCTGCCGGAGCTCGCGGTCGACCACCTGTTCGCCGCGGGCGACCCGGACGCCGCCGCAGCCGTGGCGTGCGCGATCGTCCCGCGGTTGTTCCGGGAGGGCAGGGAGGCGACCTTCGCGCGCTGGCTCGGCGGGCTCGACGACGACACCATTCGGCGGCAGCCGTTCCTCGCGGTGTTGGCCGCGTGGATGTACACGCTCCAGGGCCGCACCAGCGAGGCGGAGCGGATGGCCGACCTGACGGTCGGGGCCGAGTACGAGGGCGCGCGACCGGCCGGCGCGGATCTGTACGAGGAGGCGCGGGCGACGCTGTGGGCGCTGCAGTCGCGCCAGGGGTTGGCGCCAGCGATCGAGCACGCGCGGCACGCGCTCGACCGAAGCACCCTGCTCAGCGCGTGGCGCCCTCAGTCGCTGGCGGCGCTGGGGGCGATCCTCACGATCGCCGACGATCGGGACGAGGGGGAGGCACTGCTCCGGGAGGCGGCGATCGCTGCCCAGGCTATCGGCGGCTGGCGGGCCCAGGTGTTCGCCGACGCGTGGCGCGCGCTGAGTGCGATTGAACGCGATGACTGGGCGACGGCCGACACCCTGTCCCGGCGCACCGCCGATTCGAGCGCGCGCGGCCAGTTCGACCCGACCGCGATCGCGGCGGCGCGGTCGGTGGTCGCCGCGAGGGTTGCCGCGCACCGCGGGGAACTCGCCGAGGCGCGTCGCCAGATGGCCGCGTTTCAGCTGGGGCGCACGACGCTCGGCACGGCAACGTCCTGGATCAGCGTCCGGTGCCTGCTCGAGGCCGCCCGAACGCACCTCGCGCTCGCGGACCCGGCCGGGGCGCGGTCGTGTCTCCAGCAGGCGGGCGACATCCTGATACGGCGGCCGCATCTCGGTCGCCTCGGTGCTGAGGTCGCCGAGCTGCGCGACCGGATCCGGAGCCTGCCGCCCGGGCCCGGTGGGACGTCCACGCTCACCCCGGCAGAGGTGCGCGTCCTGCGGCTCCTGCCGACTTACCTGACCGCGGCCGAGATGGCGGAGCGGCTGTACGTGACGCCGAACACGGTGCGGACGCAGATCCAGGCGCTGTACGGAAAGCTCGGGGCGACGTCGCGCGCGGAGGCGGTCGAGGCGGCGATCGAGATCGGTCTGCTCGAGCCGCTCCCGGTCCTCGCGGAGGGACGGATCACCAGCAGTTGACGATGCGCCCGGGGGCCTCGCGTCGTTGAATCTTGCGAACGGTGCCGAGACGGCGCCGAAGGCTGGACCGAATGGAGCGCGATGGCTGACCGGGAGGAAATCCTGCGGCGCCTGACCCTCGGCGATGTCGCCTATCTCGATGCACTCGTCAGCGAGCGTCAGGGCATCCCCAGCT
>DATDJA010000340.1:0-3682 GCA_036520795.1 Candidatus Limnocylindrales bacterium | reverse complement strand
GTTGTCGTTGAGGATCCCCAGCAGCCAGGGCCCGATGTAGACGGCGAGAATGATCGTCAGGATCGGCCCGACGACCAATACCAGGAACAGCAACGGCAGCAGGATCTTCCCAACAGGGGTCAGATTGCTGAACGCCCGATTCATCGCGGTCATCGCCGCGGCCCTGGGGTGAACTGGCGCACGGGGAACGTGGACAAGCCCGACCAGGACGCGCCGAGCGCAAGGCGCCCGCGAGCATTGACCCTCCGAGGTCCGAGGCGACGCTCCTGCGAGCCATCGGCCCGAGGATTGCGTGAGCGAGCGCGCGGAGCGGGCAACGCCGCGGGCGGCCGTGCCTGGGCGGGCTTCACTTATCCACTCCGCCCATGATGGGGTCGAGGGATGCCATCACCGCCATGGTGTCGGCGATCAAGTTGTCGCGCATCAGCATCCCGACCAGCTGGAGGTGCACGAATGAGGGGTCGTGGATCTTCATCCGGAACGGCTGATCGGTGCCGTCGGAGATCGCGTACGTTCCGTACAGCCCGCGCGGGCCCTCGATCCCGGCCCACGCGCGACCGGGCCGGGGCCGCAGCAGTCGCGGCAGCTTGGCCATCACCGGGCCATCGGGCATGTTGTGCAGGCACTGGTCGATGATCCGCAGGCTCTGCTTGACCTCCTCGACCCGCAGCAGGTAGCGGTCGAGCGCGTCGCCGCCCTCCGGTCCGTGGCCACGCGTCGGGACGTCGAACTCGATCTCGGGGTAGACCGAGTACGGGTGCGCCCGGCGGATGTCGAACGGGATCCCCGTCGCGCGGAGGTTCGGCCCCGTGACCGCCATCCGGAGCGCCGTGGCGCTGTCCAGCCGGCCGATGTCGCGCATCCGGCGGACGAAGATCTCGTTCTCGTTGAGCAGCTGCGTGTTCGCGTCGTGCTGCTCCGCTGCCCGGCTCATCCAGTCGCCCAGGCGGGACATGAACTCGTGGTTGATGTCGCCGTTGACGCCGCCGATCCGGAAGTAGTTGAACAGCATCCGCTGGCCCGTCACCGAGGCCAGCATCTCGCAGATCTCGTCGCGCTCGATGAAGCTGTACAGGATCGGCGTCAGGCCACCCAGGTCGAGCGCCATCCAGCCCATGAACAGCGCGTGGCTGGCGATCCGGTTCAGCTCGCCGGTGAGCACCCGGATGTACTCGGCGCGCCGCGGCACCTCGACGTCGAGCAGGTGCTCGAACGCCATCACCGGCGACCACTCGCAGAACAGCGAGCTCACGTACTCGAGCGGGTCCACCTGGCTGATGACCTGGTGGTAGTCGGCGTTCTCGCACAGCTTCTCGACGCCGCGGTGGAGGTAACCGAGGACGGGGTCGAGGTCGACGACGCGCTCGCCGCTGATCTTGAGCACGACCCGCAGCACGCCGTGGGTCGACGGGTGCTGGGGCCCCATGTTGAGGAACATCTCGCCGTCGCCGAGCGTGTAGAACTCGGCCTCGCGCTCGGTCCGCGGCGGGTACGGCGGGACGGGCTCGAAGTGCCCGATCTCGTCGTCGAGCATCACCCGTGGGTCGTCCGCGGACGGGTGCTGGTGGGGCGCGGCGGGGGCGGTCATCGTCAGGCTCGCACCGTTCGGCGGGCCACGGACGGGGTCGCCTGGGCGGGCATGTGGCCCTGCTCCACGTGGCGCACGCCGCCACCGGCGGACCGCGCCGCATCGTCGGGCAGGTGGAAGTCCTTGCGCAGCGGGAAGCTCGTGTAGTCGGGCGGCATGTAGATGCGCCGCAGGTCGCGGTTGCCTTCGAAGATGATCCCGAACATGTCGTAGGCCTCGCGCTCCATCCACTCGACGCCCGGCCACAGGCCGGTCAGCGAGGGAACGCGCGGGTCGTCGCGGGGCACCCCATCGGCGATCACGCGCAGCCAGTCGGGGGTCTGCGCCGACCACAGGTGGTAGACCACCTGCATGTGACTGCCGGTGTCGACGCCGGCGAGGTCCGCGAGGATCTCGAAGCCCAGCGATGGGTCGTCGTGCAGCGAGCGCATGACCTCGATCAGGTCCGCGGGAGACACACGGATCTCGGTCTGGTCGTGGCGCTGGCGAACGGGGCCGGTGAGCCGGTCGCCGAGCGTCGCCTCGAGGCGCGCCCGCAGCAGGCGGTCCATCGCTAGACGTCCTGGGGCACGGTCGGGCCGATCGGGCGCTCGTGCCACTCCCCGCGGCGGTCCTTGACCAGCTGCTGGAGCTTCATCATCCCGTAGATCAGGCCCTCGGGACGCGGCGGGCAGCCGGGCACGTAGACGTCGACGGGCATGACGCGGTCGATGCCCTCGATCGTCGAGTAGCTGCGCTTGTAGCGACCACCCGAGCACGTGCAGTCGCCCATCGCGACGCACCACTTGGGCTCCGGCATCTGCTCCCAGAGTCGAACGAGCGGGCCGGCCATCTTCGTGGTCAGCGTGCCCGCGACGATCAGGACGTCCGCCTGCCGCGGGCTCGCCCGGAACGGAAACATGCCCCAGCGGTCCATGTCGTTCTTCGACGTCGCCGCCGACATCATCTCGATGGCGCAGCAGGCGAGCCCCGACAGGAGCGGCCACAGGCTGTTCATGCGGATCAGGTCGAGGACGAGGTCCGCCTTGGTCGGGATGACCTCGAGCGCGCCCCAGCGCGCGTCGTCGCGCCGGACCAGGTCCGAGTGCTCGAGGCGGGTGAGGTGGGTGTGCTCGGTCTCCTGGCCGCCGCCGTAGGCCTCGGGCTTGCTCGACGTCCACAGGGTGTTGGGAACGACGATCGGCGCGGCGAGGTCGCGCGGCTCGGCGGTGACGAGCGCATCGGCGCCGGCGGCTCCACCGGCCGGCAGCGCATCGTCGCGGGTCAGCGCCATGTCAGCACCCCCTTGCGCCAGGCGTAGGCGAGTCCGAGCAGCAGGATGCCGACGAACACCAGCATGCTCACGAACAGCAGCGCCATGTCGAGCGCCGGATCGCGGAACACGAGCGCCCACAGGTAGATGAACACGATCTCGATGTCGAACGCCACGAACAGCAGCGCGTAGATGTAGAACGAGATCCCGAACCGGGCATGCGTGTCGCCGTAGGTGTCGATGCCCGACTCGTAGGGGTAGCCCTTGTGCTCGTCGCCCTTCGTGCGATGCGAGATGGCCCACGCGAGCCCGATCGTCAGGAAGACGAAGGTGACGCCCGCGAAGGCGAACCCGACGACGTACCAGAGTTGGGTCACGTGGTCCTCGGTATCGGGCGGGCCGTGTACGCAGACGGGCCGCGCTCGAGGGTGATGACACTGGGCGTGCCCGTGCGGCTCCACGAGCAGCACGGTTCTCGCATTCTAGCAGCGGTCCCGTGCTCAGCGACCGGGCGCGCGGAGCCGTTTGAGGCTCGGCAGGTCCACGTCCTCGGGGAGGCCGCGTCCGAACA
The DNA here is from genome assembly GCA_036520795.1 of Candidatus Limnocylindrales bacterium. GTDB lineage: Bacteria > Chloroflexota > Limnocylindria > Limnocylindrales > CSP1-4 > CAIXZV01. Next base: position 271 of record DATDJA010000340.1, on the reverse strand, counting down.
CCAGCACCCGGTAGCCGCCCATCCCGCGCGGGTCGAGGAGGCGGGCGAGGGCCGATCGGAGGAGGAGCGCGTCCTCGATGGTCGCGTCGGGCCTGCGAAGCGTCATCGCGGCCATGTCACCGGCGGCGGCGGCAAGCAGCTCGGCCTGCGTCGTCTCCCCGATGGGCTCGAGGTTGGCGCGGCCCGCCGCCATCCGCACCGCCGCGAGGTCGACGGTCGCGGTCAGGTCCTGGCGACCCACGTGCCGGAACGGGTCGGCGCCGACGGCGTG
>DATDJA010000339.1:0-4118 GCA_036520795.1 Candidatus Limnocylindrales bacterium | reverse complement strand
TTGGTCGAGGTGACGCCGATCACGCCGCGATCGCCGGCGGGATAGGCCGGGGCCGTCGAGTCGTCGTTGCCCGTCGCGGCCACGAGCACAACGTCATGGGCCCACGCGTAGTCGACCGCCGCCTGGAGGACCGCCGAGTAGCCGCGCGCGCTGAACGACATCAGGATCACGTCCGCGCCCGCGTCCACCGCGGCCACGATGCCCGCGACGATCGCGCTGTCGTACCCCGTGCCGTCCGGGCCGAGGACCGTGATCGGCAGCACCCCGACGTGGCCGAAGGCGACGCCCGCAATACCGGTGCCGTTGTCGGTGTCGGCGCCGACGATGCCCGCCATCCACGTCCCGTGGCCGTTGGGGTCCGTGTCGGGCGCCACGCCGTCGACGAACGAGACCCCGGGCAGCAGCCGGCCGGCGAGGTCGCGCGCGGAGGCGTCGACGCCCGTGTCCAGGATGGCAACGACGGCATGACCGTCGGGCGCGGGGCCATCGCGGACGTCGTCCCATCCGATCCGTGGCAGCGACCACTGGTCGGGGTAGCGGGGGTCGTCAGGCGCACCCTCCGTGGTCCGCGTCCGGTCGCGCTCGACGCGGGCGACGGCCGGGTCGGCGCGGAGGAGGTCGGCTCGATCGGGGGCATCGGCCGCGGCCAGCTCGACGACCGCAAGGCGCAGCTCCGGGATCTCGCTGACGAGCGTCGCGCCCGCGCGCGTAAGCGCATCGGCTCGCGTGGCCTCGCCGGCCTCAGCGACGAACGTGACGAGGTACGGAGCCATCGCGACGTCGGCCGGCGAGGGCTCCGGGGATGTGGCGGGCACATCGGACGCCGCCGGGACGGCGCTGGGCTCGACGACCGGGTCGACGGGAGCCGGCGTGGGCGTGGGATCGGGTACGGCAGATGGCGCGACGTCGCTGGGTGCCGGGGTCGCCGGTGCCTCGCTGGGACCGGGGGTCGGCGCCGGCGTGACGACCGGTTCCGGCTTGGGCGTCGCCGTGGGGGCCGGTGTCGGCTCCGGTCGCGCGGTCGGGGTCGGCTCAGGCGTGGGCGGCGGCGTCGGGGTCGTGACCGGACCGGCGGCGACCGGCTGACGATCGAGCGCCCGTGCCGGCGCCACGCCGATCGAGCTGCCGAGGGCGACGACGACCAACGCCAGGACGGCGACCGTCCTGGCGCGGTGGGCGGAGATCGGCGACCGCGGAAGCCTCGACTTCGGCGGAGCGTCCCTGGGCCTACGGGCCATCGAGTTCCCACGGGACGGACACCGGCGTCGAGCTCGCCGCGTCGGTGTAGCGCACCGGATAGAGCGTGTACGTCGAGTAGGGCGTGTCGCCCGTCACCATCGCCCCGTCGATCACCGACCCGGCGCCGGCACTGTCGCGGCCGAACACGCGGATCCGGAGATCGTTCGCCGCGTCGGTGGTCGTGATGGCCGGCAGCGCGAGGACCAGCGTGGCGGGCGTCGTTCCGGTGACACAGCCGAGGGGCGATGCCGGGCTTCCGTACGTCGCCACGCTCCCGTCGTCGGAGATGCGGCGAACGTTCACGTAGCCGCACGCGGTGCCCGAAGGGCTGGCACTCGCCACGGTGAGGCGGAACGTGATCGCCGACGCCCCGACGTTCGCGGGCAGCGGCGCGTTCATGTCGAACTGGAGGTAGCGGTTGGCCGCGAACGCGGTGGCCCAAGCCGTGGTGGCGACCGTTCGGCCGTCGCCGACGACGGCGAACGCGCTCGAGCGATCCACCTCGGCCCCGCCGCCCGACGCGTCGTGCACGACGAACCCCGACGTCGTGCGGATGCCCGGGAAGATTCGACCGGCGGTGATGGTCGTCGACGACTGGGCCGTATTGCTGAACACCGCGAGCGTCCACACGCCGGTGGTCGTCGCGGCGGTGACGAGCACGAGAACGGCGATCAGGGTCACCCGCAGGCGAATCGGTCCGAATACCCGGGGCAGCGCGCCGCGACGCGCGGCGGAGTGGCTCGCCAAGGTCAGCTCGCTCCAGGGCGTGCGCTGGAGACGGCGGCACCGCACGGGTTCTGGGTCCGCGGTGCGTCCATATGGCCTCCTGATCGGGCATGCACTCGGGCACTCGGCTCGCCGCGCCGCATGCGCCCGGTGCATGCGCGCGACAGCGACCACGGGGAATAGACGGCTGCTCCGCGATCGCGAGGCCATCCAACCACTCCGCACCCAACCGCGGCATCCTCCGAAGGGACATCGCCGATCACCCATTGGTACGGGGCGTCCGCCGATCCCGGCGCACCAGCAGGCCCGCAGCCCGGCCGCTCGTACCATGGCGAGGTGTTCGAGTCGCTCGACTACCTGTACACGCCAAGCCGCGACGTCGCGGCCGACGTCCGGTATTTCACCGATGTCCTGGGGGCACGCCTCGTGTTCGCGATCGAGGCCATGGGCACGCGGGTGGCGATGGTCGAGCTGAGCGACGGGCCGCCGCGGATCGTGCTCGCCGGCCATCTCGATGGCGAGCGGCCCGTGCTCGTCTACCGCGTCGCCGACCTCGACGCGGCGGTCGCGGAGCTCGAGGGCCGTGGCTGGACGCCCGGGCACGGCCTCGAGATCCCGCAGGGTCCCGTGCGGTCATTCGAGGGCCCGGGCGGGCACCGCCTCGCGATCTACGAGCTGACCCGGCCGGGCGTGATCGAGACCTTCGCCGGCCGGCGCGAGTTCTAGCGGCGAGGGCCCGCCTCAGCCGACCTCGACGCCGGCGGCGCGGGCGTCCTCGATGAACCTCGGCAGCGCCTCGTCGTCGGTCGTCGTCGCGCGGACGAGCCCCATCGCCCGGTTGACGCCGAGCTCCCGCAGGCCCGCCAGCCGGTCGACCCGCGACTGCCCGGGCAGGCCGATGTCCTCCGCCCACATGTGCACCGAGATCGCCAGCGTCGCGGGGTCGCGCCCGATCTCCTCGCAGCGCGCCCGGACCGTCGGCAGGGCGGCGGCGACATCGGACGGGTCCATCCCGTCGAGGTTCAGCTCGTCGGCGAACTTCGCGGCCAGCCGCCAGGTGACATTCGGTCCGTTGCCGCCGACCATGATCGGCACGCGCGGCCGCTGCACCGGCTTGGGGACGTTGCGGGCGTCGGTGACGCTGGAGTAGGTGCCCTCGAAGGTCGCGTGCTGGTGCCGGTCTCCGTCCATCATCCGGGAGACGACCTCGAGGTCGTCCGCCAGCCGCGCGAGTCGCTCACGCGTCTCGGGAAAGCCGTAGCCGTAGGCATCCCACTCGTCGCGCTTCCAGCCGGCGCCGATCCCGAGCTCCATCCGGCCGCCGCTGATGACGTCCATCGTCGAGATCATCTTCGCCGTCAGCGCGGGGTTCCGGAACGCGGTACAGATCACGATGTGCCCCAACCGGACCCTCGTGGTCACGGCGGCCAGGGCGGACAGCATCGTGAACGACTCGAACGTGATCTCGTCGGTGGGCCGGGGGACGGTGTGGAAGTGGTCGAAGACCCAGATCGACTCGACCCCGAGGTCATCCGCCTGGCGGGCGAGGGCGACGCTGCGGTTCCAGGCCGCCGTCGCATCCCAGCCGTCGTAGTCGCCTGTCCACCCCTGCGGGATGATCACGCCGAGCTTCATCTGGTTCGCCTCCACGCGATGCGTTCGCCCAGTATCGCCCGGACGCCGCTGGACGAGTCCAGTGCACGACAAGGCGCGTGCGGCCGTGGAGCGGCTCGCCCACGGACCGGAGATCGCCTACCTCTTCTGGCCCACCGTGATGGCCTATCTCCGGATCGCGACGCACCCGTCCGTCTTCGAGCGACCACTCTCGATCCCGGTGGCCATCGGCAACGTCGAGCAGCTGATCGGCCGACCGCACGTACGCACGACCGGCGAAACGGGCGCCTTCTGGCTGTCGTTTCGGGACGTCACCGATGACGCACTGCCGTCGGGCAATCTCGTTCCCGACGCCCACCTCGTGACACTGATGCTCGACAACGACGTACGCACGATCTGGACACGTGACCGCGACTTCCGCCGCTTCCCCCGCATCGAGGTTCGCGATCCGTTCGCCTGAGCGTGATACAACCGGCGCGGAGGCGGAACGCGAATGGTCGTGATCTTCGGGTGGGGTTCGGGGGACGCGCAGGACCTGG
>DATDJA010000338.1:0-5210 GCA_036520795.1 Candidatus Limnocylindrales bacterium | reverse complement strand
CACCCACAGGCAGAACGAGACGATGAACTCGACGAGGGCGAGGGGGACCAGGATCAGGAAGTAGACGACGTCGCGCCAGCGGCTCGCGTCGAGGAACTCGGCCTCGGCCCAGGTGCGGAGCCAGGCACCGTACGGCGCCTGGGGCATGCCGTTGAGTGGCCGATACGGGTGGGGGACGAGGGGGCGGGGATCGACCAGCGTCATCCGCCAGCGCTCGAGCCTGGCGAACCGTCCGGCGAGCTCGAGACCGAGCGCGATGATCGGGATCCCGACGAGCCAGATCAGGAGCGACCCGCCGACTGAGAAGACCGTCGAGAGCAGCGTGGACGCGAGGACCATGATCCCGAAGCCGAGGAAGATGGCGATCGTGGCCCACCAGCTGGCGGCCTGGAGTGGGGATCGCAGGAAGGATCGCAGGAGGGCGGCGGCGGGCCGGCCCGAGGGCGCGGTGGTCGCCGGGCCGTCGGCCGTGCCGCTCATCGTGGTCACGCTAGCACCGGAAGGTCGTGGCCCGGGGTCGTCCCGGACCACGCCCTGATCTCCGATGTCGAGCGTCAACCTGCGCTCGGCGCCGGCTGGGCCGGGCCTGTGGTGGCCACCGGCGCCGTCGGCACCGGCCTCGACGGGCGGAGGATCCGCCACGCGATCACCAGCAGCGCGCCGAACCCGAACAGCGTCGCGATGGCGCTGACGAAGGGCACGATGCCCGCGAAGGCGAGGACGATCACGCCGACGACCGCGGCCAGGTACGGATGGGCCGACTCCGCGGTGCCGCGCGAGCGGCCCAGGAGCCAGTCCCCGACCCAGATCGCGGCCACGATCCAGCCCAGGAACGCCATCACCGGCAGGACCAGGAACAGCACGCCGAGGCCGAGCGGGGCACCGACGATCGTGATCATCGCCAGGACGGCGAGGATCGGCAGCACCACCGAGCCCGCGATGCCCGCCACCAGCACCGTGCCGGGCTCATGCGAGATCAGCGACTCCGCGTGCCTGACCTGGCGCGCCGCGAACGCGGCGACGAACAGCGCGACGGCCAGCGCGGTCACGCCCAGGCCGATGAACAACAGCAGGAACAGCGGGATCAGCAGCAGCGCGAGCGCCGCGGCGTTCCGCTCGAACGTCCCGACCGAGCCGCCCACGACGGTGTCGGCCGACCGGGTGACGGTGGCGTCGTAGGTCCGGACGTCGCCGCTGATCCGCGTCCCGGCCGTGAGGTCGGCCGTGCCGTTCATGACGACGAGCGAGTTGGCGGTGGCGCCGGTGAGGGTCGCCGTGCCGTCGATGACGACGATCGAGTCGACGGAGCCGGCGATGTCCGCGTGACCGCGGACGATGAACAGCAGGTCGACGTGGTCGCCCGCGGGGATGGTCACGTCGTGGGCGATCGACGCCACGACGCTGCGGTTGTTGGACGTGGGCTCGGCGGCGAGCGCGGCGGGGGCCGCGAGTCCGAGCATGAGGGCGGCTGCGGCCACCAGGACGAGGAGGCGGTGCATCGAGGGGCTCCTGTGTCGCCGGGTCGCGGATCGACCCGGCATCGTTGCGGCCCTCTCTGGTTGGGCGGGCCGGGCCCGGCATGTCGTCCGGGCGTCAACAACAGGCTAGGTTTCGGCCCTCGCCGTGCCCATCCGGCCAGCGGGCATCCTGGGGGTGGGGCTAGCCCCACTCGCGGCGGAACCCACCAGCGCGCCGCATACTCGGACGATGCGCCTCGAGCTCACCAAACGCGGCGACTACGCCGTGCGCGCGATGCTGGCCCTGGCCCGCGGGTCGGACAACGGGCTCCTGTCCGCTCGGCGCATCGCCGACGCGATGGGCATCCCGGTCCGCTTCCTGCCGCAGGTCCTCGCCGATCTGCAGCGTTCGGCGCTCGTGGAGGCCGCACCGGGGCGGGCGGGAGGCTACCGGCTGGCGAAGCCCGCGGCGGAGATCAGCCTGCTGGACGTCATCGAGGCGGTCGAGGGTGACAGCCGCCGCCGGACCTGCGTGTTGCGCGGGGGCCCGTGCGGGGTCGACGGCCACTGCGACGTGCACGATGCGTTCTTCCGCGGCCAGACCGCGATGCTGAGTGCCCTCCAGGAGACCAGCCTCGCGTCGTTAACCGCGCCCGCGACCTCGGCGGCGTTGCGCACGGAGGACGGCGCCGCGCGCTGAGCGCCGGAGGCCGCCAGCCAAAGGGTCCGAGCGGCCTGCGGCAGGCGTGACCAATGTCCCGGTACAAACATGTACTAAGTTAGTGATACTTTCTCCCTGACCGGCGATCGGAGACCGCCGAAGCGGGAAAGGACGTACCGGGATGCAGGGAAATCTTGGTTGGATCGCGCCCATCCACTGGCCCCGTCGTCGGTTCCGTCGCGCGGCCGCGTCGGTGCTGCTGATCGCGGTCACCGCGGGCTGTTCGGCGAACGCGGCGCCCCTCTGGACGTGGCGCCCCGCGTCCAGCGCCACCACCGTGGCGGCGGCCGCGGCCGCGGCCCCGTCGACGGCGTCGGCGGCCGGCGCGAGCGTCGCCGGCACGCTGACGGTCACGGCGTTTGACCTGGGCTTCAAGCCGGCGTCCCTGTCGGTTCCGTCCGCCGGCCGCTACGAGATCAAGCTCGACAACACCGGCGCCACCGCCCACGACATCACGTTCCCCGACGGCACGCGCATCGCGGCGGACGCCGGCGCGACCGCGACGGGCGAGGTGGACGTCCCTGCAACGGGCCTCACCTTCCTGTGCGCGATCCCGGGTCACGCGGCGGCCGGCATGCAGGGCTCGATCACCGTCGCCGGCTCCCCGGCGGCGGGCACCGACACCGGCGGGATGGCGGGCATGGCCGGACAGGCCTCCCCTGCCCCGGCCGCGGGGCAGCCAGCGGCCCCCGTCGCCGACCCGAACGCCCCGGCCTACGTGCTGCACGACGCCCGGGCACCCAGGGTCATGGACGGCCGCGTTCATGACATCGACCTCCCGATCATCGAGACCGACGTCACCGTCGCCGAGGGCTTCGTCGTGCATGCGTGGACCTTCGGTGGAACGGTGCCAGGCCCGACCATTCGCGTGCACCTCGGCGACACGGTCAGGGTCCACCTCACGAACCGTGGATCGATGAGCCACTCCATCGACTTCCACGCGAGCCAGACGGCAATGAATCACCAGATGGTCGAGATCAAGCCGGGCGAGACGTTCACCTACACGTTCACGGCCGACTACGCCGGCGTCTGGATGTACCACTGCGGCACCGCGCCGGCGCTGCACCACATCGCCAACGGGATGTACGGCATGGTGATCGTCGAGCCCAAGGGCGGACTGCCCAAGGTCGACGACGAGTTCGCGTTCGTCCAGAGCGAGTGGTACCTCGGAGCCCAGGGTGAACCCGCCGACTACACGAAGGCCAATCTGACCGCGGCCGCGCCCGACTTCGTGGTCTTCAACGGCGTCGCGAACCAGTACAAGGACCATCCGGTGCCGGTGACGACGAAGGGCCGAACCCGGGTCTTCGTCCTCGACGCCGGGCCCTCGGTCGACAGCTCGTTCCACGTCGTCGGGACGATCTTCGACACCGTCAACAAGGAAGGCATCGTCCTCGAGCGCGGCAACGCGGGCGGCTGGGGGTCCCAGGCGGTCGACCTCGCCCCGGCGCAGGGCGCGATCATCGAGTTCAGCCCGCGCGAGGACGGGATGTACCCGTTCGTCACCCACGCCTTCAACCTGGTGACCCACGGGGCAGTCGGGATCTTTTCCGCCGGCGATGGAGACCCGCTCAACTGACCGTCGCATGCGGCAGACACGAAAGAACCGGCGGTCGCCTCGTACCAGGCGGCCGCCGGTTTGCGGAGAGTCGGATGAGGGTCAGTTGCCCGCGGCGTGCTCCGCGGCCCGGAAGTCGACGGCCCGCTGCGTGAGCTGCGGATCAGACGACTCGGTCATCGGGCTCATGCCCCGCTCCCCCGCCCGGAACTCGATCGCCGAGTCCGTCAGGAGCGGATCGGCGGCCGGCGCCGCCCCCAGGTTGTGCTCCGCGGCGCGGAACTCGACGGCGGCGTTGCTGGTGACGGAATTGGGCTGCGCGCCAAGCTGGGTGCCGGTCGCCGGCCGCGAGATCGAGCTCACGGCGATGGCGATGGCGAAGACGAGCGAAGCGACGGCCAGGCCGACGCCGAACCCCATGGCCGCGGCCTTGGTCGAAGGGGCGGTGGTGGCTTCGTGCTGGATCTCGACCACGGTGGGCCTCCCTTGTTCGATGTCCCGGCGGATCGGGCTCTGGTGGGCCGATCGGTTCCGGGTGGTTATTCCGAAGGCGTGAGGTTCGACCGCACATCTGTACAGTCGATGGGAACGGACCAAACGGTTCCCGGGCTCCCGCGGGTCGATATGCTTCGGGCCTCCGAAGCACAAGGACCGGATGGACGGTCGAGAGCAGGCAGGCGCGGTCTTCGTCGGACGGCACCACGAGCTGGGCACCCTGCTCGAGGGCCTCGACAGCGCCGTGGCGGGCCGGGGACGCCTGATCCTCGTCGCGGGCGAGCCGGGGATCGGCAAGAGCCGCCTCGCCGACGAGCTGGCGCGAACCGCGAGGGAGCGGGGCGTCGGCGTGCTCTGGGGGCGGGGCTGGGAGGATGCCGGCGCACCCGCCTACTGGCCCTGGGTCCAGGCCATCCGGGCCGAGCTCCGAGCCGAGAGCCCGGACACGATCCGCGGGTATCTCGGGTCCGGAGCCGCCGATGTTGCGCAGATGCTCCCTGAGCTGCGAACCATCGTGCCCGGCCTCGAGCCGCCGACGGCCGGCGCCGAGACGGCGCGTTTCCAGCTGTTCGATGCGACCACGACGTTCCTGCGCAACGCCGCCCGTGAGCGCGGGCTCCTCGTCGTCCTCGACGACCTCCAGGCGGCCGACACGCCGTCGGTGCTGCTGCTGCAGTTCCTCGCGAGTCAGCTGAGCGACATGCGGATCCTGCTCGTGGCCACCTATCGAGACGTAGAGCTGACGCCGGAGCACCCGCTGACATCGGCGCTCGCCGAGCTGGCGCGCGAGCCGGCCGTCCGGGTGATCCAGCTGCGCGGCCTCGAGGCCGACGCGGTGGCCAAGGTGATCGGCGCCGCGGCCGACACGACGCCGACCGACCGGCTCGCCGCCGTCGTCTGGCGTGCGACCAACGGCAATCCCCTGTTCATCGGCGAAGCCATCCGTCTACTGGAGTCCGAGGGGCGACTCGAGGAGATC
>DATDJA010000337.1:0-3971 GCA_036520795.1 Candidatus Limnocylindrales bacterium | reverse complement strand
ATCCAGCGGGGCCTGCGCGACGACTTCACCGCGGCGATCGACGGGCTCGCGCGGATGTACGCGGACATGGCCACCCAGGCGCAGCGGGCGGCCGAGGCGGACAAGACGCAGGCCGCCGAGCGCTCGGCGTCACTGCGGGCGCAGCTCGACCAGTTCGCCGATGCGCGCGCGACGCTCGTCGCCGCCCGCGGGGACGCGACGTGATCACCGCCTGGGACCAGGTCCGGGCGCTGCTGGACGAGGTGACGCCGCTGACCGCGGGCACCCCGCAGGCCGAACGACTGGCGGCCATCCGGTCCAGGCTCGAGGGACCCCTCCGCATCGCGATCGCGGGCCGCGTCAAGGCCGGCAAGTCGACGCTGCTCAACGCGCTCGTCGGCGAGCGCCTGGCGCCCACCGACGCCGGCGAGTGCACCAAGCTGGTCGCGTGGTTCCGCGAGGCGATCAGCTACGAGGTCAACGCGGTCCGCCGCGACGGGACGCGCGTCGAATTGGGGTTCGCGCGTCGCGAAGGCGCGCTTGACATCGACCTGGGGTCGCAGCGACTCGAGGACATCGACCGCCTCGACATCGGCTGGCCGGCGTCCGTGTTGCACGACGTCACGCTGATCGACACCCCCGGGCTCGCTTCGGTCAACGACGAGCACTCGTTGCGGACCCGCGAGTTCCTCGCGTTCGGCGAGGACCGCCCGAGCGACGCCGACGCGGTCATCTACCTGATGCGCCACCTCCACGCCCGCGACGCCGAGTTCCTCGACGCGTTCCTCGACCGCTCGGTGGTCGGGGCCTCGCCCGCCAACGCGATCGCCGTGCTCTCTCGCGCCGATGAGATCGGTGCTTGCCGTCTGGACGCGATGGACTCCGCGCGCCGCGTCGCCGGCCGGTATCGCAGCGACCCTTCCCTCGGCGCCCTGTGCTCGACCGTCGTGCCGGTGGCGGGCCTGCTCGCGGAGACCGGGCTGACCCTGCGCGAGACCGAGGCGGCGGCGATCCGCACGCTCGTCGCGACGCCGCAACCGACGCTCCGCCGGATGCTGCTCTCGGCCGACGACTTTTGCGGACCGGAACGCTCCGAGTTGACCGTCGAGGCCCGCCGGGGCCTCCTCGCGCGTTTCGGGCTGTTCGGGGTCCGGCTGGCCGTGGCCGAGGTGGAGGCGGGACGGGCGACGACGGCGGTGGCGCTGTCACGTGCGTTGATCGCGGCGTCGGGGCTGGACGCGCTGTGGGCGGAGCTACGCGAGCGGTTCGCGCCGCGTGCCCGCGTGCTCAAGGCGCGGACGGCCATCGTCGCCCTGCGCACGCTGGCACGGGAGGCGCCCGATGCCCCCTGGGCCGGACCCGTCATGGCCGGGATCGAGCGGATCGAGGCGTCGGCGCTGGACTTCGCCGAGTTGCGCGCCCACCACCTCGTGCTCACAGGCACGGTTCGCCTGGCCGATGCCGAGCGGGCCGAAGTTACGAGGGTGACCGGAGCGACCGACCTCGCCTCGAGGCTCGGCGTGGAGCCGGACGCGTCTGCCTCATCGATCACGGCCGTCGCGCTGGACGGGATCGGGCGTTGGCGGTCCCGGGGCTCGGACCCGTTCGCCGACCCCGTGCTCACCGAGGTCTCCGAGACGATGGCCCGGGCGTACGAGGCGGCCTACGCGGAGGCCGCGGCCGGCTGACGCAGACGCAGTCGGTCATGGCTCGCTGGAGCGTCGTTTTCAAACCTTTTGAACAAGCGGGCCGACCTCTGGGTTTTCCCGCCACCCTCCGACAGCGAGTCTGGCCACCGGGGGCCTCGAAACCAGCGGCGCGGTAGGCGCTTCCGACTAACAGTGGCGGATTCCTCGCACGTTCGGACCCCAGTCTGGTCTCTGTCAAGGCGTTTGGGCTGTGCGGCGTTCAAACCTATTGAAAAACAAGCACGCTCGATCGGTGGAGCGCCGAATCAGCTCGCGACAGGTGCCCGCGTCTGCATCGTCGCGAGCCGCCCAACAATCGCGTCAGCGACTGCATCGATGTCGGCCTCGTCCGCCGGCAGCGCGATCGCTCCCATCCCGCGCGGGGCGATGTGGAAGCCGTCGACGAGCAACCCGACGAACAGCTCCCCGGCGGGCGTCAGCTCGCCGGTGCCGAGCGTCGGTCCCGGATGGACCTGGAACAGCGAGGCGATTCCCTCGACCCGTGCGTCGACGCCGGCCCGGCCGATGGCATCGGACAGCCGGGTCCGCAGGCGATCTCCCAGCTCGTCCAGACGTGCGTAGCGCTCCGGCGTGAGGTAGCGGAGTGTCGCCAGCCCGGCCGCCGCGCCGACGGGGTTGCCGTTGAACGTCCCGCCGTGGCCGAGGGCCCCGGGCCGCCGGGCGTCGAACCGGTCCATGACGTCCGCCCGGCCGCCAAACGCCGCCAGGGGATAGCCACCGCCGATGATCTTGCCGAGCGTGGTGAGATCGGGCTGGACACCGAGCAGGCCCTGGGCGCCGTGGGGCCCGACCCGGAACGCGATGATCTCGTCGAACACGAGCAGCGCGCCGATCCGCGTAGCGATTCCGCGCAGGCGCGCGAGGAACGCCGGGTCCGCGGCACGCACACCGCCCGCCCCCTGTACCGGTTCGATGAGGATCGCGGCGACGTCCCGCTCGATGGGGCCGAGGATGCGTTCGACGCCGTCCGCGTCGTCCCACGGCAGCTCGACCACCAGGCGCGAGACCTCGTCCGGGACGCCGGCGGTCCAGGCCTGCACCGTGTCGTGCGTCCCGTGGTACGAGTGGTCGAACCGCGCTACGAGCGAGCGCCCGGTGAAGGCGCGCGCCGCACGGATTGCGAACATCGTCGCCTCGGTGCCCGAGTTCGTGAACCGCAGCCGTTCCAGCGACGGCAGACGGCCGATGATCTCCTCGGCCAGCTCCACCTCGACCTCGGTCGGGGCCGCGAACGCCGATGCGCGGTCGACCTGGCGCTTGACCGCGTCCACGACGACCGGATGCGCGTGCCCCAGGATCAGCGACGTGTAGTTGCCCAGGAAGTCGCGGTACTCGTTGCCATCGACGTCCCAGGTGCGGATGCCCTCGCCGCGGACCATGTACGGCGGGTAGGGAGGGCTGTACACGGTCGTCCGGGTCGACCCGCCGGGGATCGACCGCGCGGCGCGCTCGAACAGGGCGGCTGACCCGGGCGTCCGGGCGAGGTAGTCGTCGACGATGCTCATCGCCGCAGTTTGGCACACAGCCTCGAGCGTCCGGCGCAGGTCGAAAGGGCACAACCCTTCTTGTTGCAATGCCTTGCGATAGTCGCCTAGTCTACGGACGTGGCGCACCTTGAGCATGTCCGGCCCCAGGATGTCGCACAGGTCAGCGACGAGCTCGCAAGTGTCTACGGGGACGCGTTCTGCGAACCCCCATGGCTCGAGGCCGAGCATGAGGCCCAGGAATTCGCCGAGCGCTTGCTTCCAGGCTACGTACGGGCGCCCGGGTTCCGATGTGTCGTCGCCAGATCCGGCCCCAACGCTCGGTGCCTTGGATTCGCGCTCGGGTTCGACCGGGGGATCAGCGCCGCCCTCCGCGCCGCGCTCACAACAGCGTTCGGGCGCGATGTCGCCGCGGATTGGTGCGACGACTGCTTCCAGTTTGTCGAACTGGCCGTCATCCCGTCGGCTCGAGGCCAGGGTGTCGGCGGCCGGCTGCACGACGCCCTGCTGGCCGACGTCACCGCGAGAACGGCCATCCTCCTGAGTCACCGCGATGCTACGCCCGCCGTGACCCTGTACCGGTCCAAAGGATGGAACACGCTCATCGATGACTACGCGAGCGAACTGAGCGATCTGCCCTTGCTCGTGCTCGGGCGCCGGCTAACTGGCCCTTGGTAGTGCGCTGCCGCGGCGCGATCGCCGCACGATGGCATCAGCCAGCGCGCTACCGAGCACGACGCCCAGCTGGTCCCACTCGATCAGGAACGCGTCGTGGCCCTTGCTCGACGCGAGTTCGAGG
>DATDJA010000336.1:0-3476 GCA_036520795.1 Candidatus Limnocylindrales bacterium | reverse complement strand
CTGCGCGAGGGCCTGACGATCATCCCGGTCCTCAACAAGATCGACCTCCCGTCCGCGCAGCCGGACCTGGTGCTCGAGGAGCTCGAGAACGTCCTGGCGATCCCGCGCGAGGAGGTGATCCTCGCCTCGGCGAAGGAGGGGACCGGGGTGCCGGAGATCCTCGAGGCGATCGTCGCCCGGATCCCGCCGCCCAAGGGGTCGCCGACCCAGCCGCTCCAGGCGCTCGTGTTCGACAGTCACTACGACCCCTACAAGGGCGTCGTCTGCTACGTGCGCCTCGCCCAGGGAACGCTCCACGCCCACGACACGATCCGCCTGATGGCCAGCGGCGCCGAGGCAGAGCTGCTCGAGCTCGGCGTGTTCCGCCCGCAGCTGGTCCCCGTCCAGCGGCTCGTCGCGGGCGAGGTCGGGTACGTGGCGACGGGACTCAAGAACGTGCGCGAGGCGCAGGTCGGCGACACCGTCACCGCCGTCACCAAGCCCGCGGCCGAGCCGCTGCCCGGCTACCAGGAGGCGAAGAGCCTCGTGTTCTCGGGCCTCTACCCGCTCAGCGGACCCGACTACCCGATGCTCCGCGACGCCCTCGAGAAGCTCCACCTCAACGACGCGAGCTTCACCTACGAGCCCGAGTCGTCGGTCGCGCTCGGGTTCGGGTTCCGGTGCGGCTTCCTCGGGCTCCTCCACATGGAGATCGTCCAGGAGCGCCTCGAGCGCGAGTTCAACCTCGACCTGATCGCGAGCGCGCCGTCGGTCGAGTATCGGGTTGGACTCACGATGAACCGGGGCGTCGTCACGGTCGACAACCCCGCACGTTTCCCGGACGTGGGCGAGATCGACGTGATCGAGGAGCCGTGGGTCAACCTGGGCGTCGTGACGCCCGACCGCTACATCGGGTCGCTGATGGAGCTCACGACCGGCCGCCGCGGCACGTTCGTGAACATGGAGTACCTCGATCCCCAGCGGGTCCACATGCACTTCGAGCTGCCGCTCGCGGAGCTGATCGTCGACTACTACGACCAGCTCAAGAGCCGCACGCAGGGCTACGCGTCGATGGACTACGAGGAGACCGGCTATCGCGCGGCGAACCTCGTCAAGCTCGACATCCTCGTCAACAACGAGCCCGTCGACGCCCTCAGCCTCATCGTCCATCGCGACCGGGCCCAGTTGGTCGGCCGTCAGCTGGTCGAGAAGCTGCGCCAACTGATCCCGCGCCAGATGTTCGAGGTCCCGGTCCAGGCGGCCATCGGCAGCCACGTCGTCGCCCGCGAAACGATCAGGGCGATGCGCAAGAACGTACTGGCGAAATGCTACGGTGGCGATATCACCCGCAAGCGCAAGCTGCTCGAGAAACAGAAAGAGGGCAAGCAGCGTATGAAGCGCGTGGGATCGGTCGAGATCCCGCAGGAGGCATTTCTGGCGATCCTGCGCATGGACGAGGCGTGATGCGCCGCGTCCTGTCTCGCTGAGCCCGGCCGCCGGTGCCTGACGTGGATCTCGCGGGCCTGCCCGGGATCTCGGACATCCCCGACGTGCTGCGCGTCCTGATGGCTGTGGGGCTGGCCGGCCTGCTCGTGCTCCTCCGCTTCGATGCCGAGCGCTTCAGCGCGGCCGAGTACGACGATGTCGACCGCTGGGGGAACAAGCCCTCGCTCCGCCGGCGCCTCGGCTGGTACCTGCTCGGCATCGGGGGCATCCTCGCGATCCTGTGGATCCACCCCAACCCTGCGAACGACCTGTTCCTCGGGCTGGGCGACCGCCTGAGCGCGGTGATGCTGGGTCTCGCGTACGGCGCGATCGGCACGGCTATCGCCATCGGCATCGCGCTCTACCGCTATCAGACGGTCCGCCTGCCCCACATGACGTCGTACCCCGGCGCGATCATCAACGCGATCCTGACCGCGTTTCTCGACGAGGCCATCTTCCGCGGGTTGCTGTTCGGCTTCCTGCTCATGACCGGCATGAACCCCAACCTCGCCAACCTGATCCAGGCGCTGATCTACGCGCTCGCGACGCGGCTCGGGGCACCGGGCCGGCCGTGGTACATGCTCGTCACCGCGCTCGTGATGGGCCTGGCCGGCGGCTGGCTGGTCGGGATCACCGGCGGCATCGGCGCCGCGTTCCTGGGCCATGCGATCACCCGGGTCGCGATCTTCCTCACCACCGGCCACGCCGGGCTGCCCAAGGCCCGTGGAACCGAGGTCGAGGAGGTCGCCCGCCGCCAGGACCTCCCTAAGGGCTGGCACGCGGTCGGGTCCGGCGAGGCGACCAGGGACAAGTAGCGACGTCAGCCCCGGGCTCGGCGTCCCCGACCATCGCCCCGCGGCCGCCGGTCGCGCTCTACGTCCACGTGCCGTTCTGCATCTCGCTGTGCCCGTACTGCGACTTCGTCGTGTACGCGGGCGCGGCGGCGCGAGGTCCGGCGGCCCGGGTGGACGCCTTCGTCGACGCGCTCCTGCGCGAGGTGGAGCTGCGGGCTGATGCCCTCGACGGTGCGTTCGCGGAGCGGCCCGCACTCGACACGCTGTACATCGGCGGCGGCACGCCGACCCTGTTGCCGGCGTCGTCCATCGCCGCGCTGGTCGAGCTCGTCCGGTCCCGGTTCGGGCTCGCCGCCGACGCCGAGGTCACGATCGAGGCCAACCCCGGGCCTGACGAGCGGGGCGATGCGTGGGGGCTCGTTCGAGCGGGGGTCAACCGGGTGTCGTTGGGGGCCCAGTCCTTCGACGACGCGCTGCTGCGGCGGTTGGGCCGGCGGCATCGGCCGTCCGATGTCCGGGCGGCAGTGGACCAGGCGCGCGACGCTGGGATCGCGTCGATTTCGCTCGATCTCCTGTACGACGTGCCGGGGCAGAGCGAGGGGGCCTGGCGCGAGACGCTCGATGCCGCCCTGGCCCTCGAGCCCGACCACGTCTCGGCCTACGCGCTGACCCTCGACGATCCCGACGCCGAGGGCTTGACGGGGCCGATGGGCGATCACCTGCCGACGAAGGCGGGAGCGCGGCGGTGGCGCGGGGCGGCGATCGAGGAGCAGGACGACGACCGGGCGGCGACGCAATACGGGTTGGCGGTCGACCGGCTGGGCGAGGCCGGCTTCCGCGGCTACGAGATCTCGAACTGGGCGCGTCCCGGGCATGAGAGCCGGCACAACCTCGCCTACTGGACGCGACGGCCGTACGAGGCGGCCGGACCCGGCGCCCACGCGTTCGACGGCGCGACCCGGCGTTTCAACGGGGCACGACTGGACGGGTATCTGGCGGCGCTCGCGCCTTCTGATGGCTCCGAGCCGTCGCTACCGCCCGGTGGGGCGGAGCCCGTCGACCCCGATGCCGCGGCCGCCGAGGCGACGATCCTCGGGCTCCGCCTCGACACCGGCCTGTCCTTGACCGACGCGGAGGCCGGGCCGCTCGGGCCGCACATCGGCCGGGCGCTCGACGGCGGCCTCCTCGAGCCGTTCGACGCCGCCGGACCTCGCGTCC
>DATDJA010000335.1:0-3049 GCA_036520795.1 Candidatus Limnocylindrales bacterium | reverse complement strand
AGTCGAAGGTGTTGCGGAACGGCGACGACGGGGTCATCGGCGCGCTCAGTCGACGCGCGCCCACGTCTCGGGCGGCGACATCCCGTCGAAGGCGGCGGGATCGATGAGCTCGGCCAGGACCTCGATCCCGTCCACGACCCTCGGGCCCGGCCGCGAGAACAGGCCCGACCCGTCGACAGCGAACACCCGACCGTCGCGGACCGCGCGCAGCTCGGGCCAGACCGGTGGCTTCACGGTCCGCCGCCACTCGGCCATGGTCTCGGCCAGCCCGAACCCGCAGGGCATCAGCACGAGGATCTCTGGGTCGACCTCGCCGAGCGCGGCCCAGGTGGTCTCGACGGACCGGCCACCCTCGGCGCCAAGGAGCTCCCAGCCGCCCGCGAGCCGCACCTGCTCGGGCACCCAGTGGCCGACGGCGAACGGCGGATCCAGCCACTCGATCGCGGCCACACGGGGCGGCGCGAACCCGTGATCCCGCCGCCCGACCACGATCTCCTCGACCGCCTGGAGCCGCTCGCGCAGCCCCTCGACCACATCGACGGCGGCGTCCTCGGCCTCGGTCATCGCGCCCACCGTCTGGATCGAGTTGAGGATCCCCTCGATCGAGGTCGGCTCGAGGCTGATCACCGTCACGTCCCCGTCGAGGCGCCGGGCGACCTCGTTGACCTCGCGATAGCCGACCGCGCAGACGCGGCACAGCTCCTGGGTGATGATCAGGTCCGGCGCGGCCGCCGCGAGCGCGGCGTCGTCCAGCACGTACAGCGGCGAGTGGTCGTGCATCGAGGCCTCGATCGTCGCGTGGATCTCGCCCGAGGTCGCCGTCGAGAGGTCGTGGGTCCGCCGGCTGACGACCGGGATGTGGCGGACGTCGGGCGGAAAGTCGCAGTCCTCGCTGACGCCGACCAGCTCGTCACCCAGGCCCAGCGCGAACACGATCTCGGTCGCGGACGGGATCAGGGAGACGATGCGCACCGATCAAGTGTAGGGGCGGGGGCGTCGCGGCCCCGCGAGGTCAGGCGGGCTTGATCCCGTCGACGGCGGCGCGCGCCTCGGCCTTGTCGGTGAACCACACGGCGTTGATCTGGGTGAACTTCGCCCACTCGGGAGGCAGGCTCTCCTCCGGGAAGATCGCGTTCACCGGGCACTCGGGCTCGCACGCGCCACAGTCGATGCACTCGTTGGGATCGATCGCGAGCATGCGATCGGTGCCGGCGTCGAAGTGGATGCAGTCGACCGGGCAGACGGACACGCACGACTCGTCGAGGACGTCGATGCAGGGCTCGGCAATCACGTACGCCATGATCCGCAGGCTCTCCCGATGTGTGCGTGGCAGCGGGCCTCGCGCGGTCTGGCTCGCGCGCCGCAAGAATGTACCACCGGAGGCCTGAGCTTCGGTGCTGTCCGGGGCACGGTGTCAGGTCGCCGGAGGAGCGATTGTCGGCATGGCGGGCGGCGTCCCCAGTGGCCGGCCGTCGGGGCCCACCAGTCGGATCGGGGCGACCATCCCCTTCTGCCAGTGGCCGGGGATGTGGCAGCCGACGAACCACCCGCCTGGCGCGACCGTCGCGTCCGCGGGGACGGTCCAGGTCACGTCGACCCGTTCGCCGGAGCCGACGACGACCCGGACACCGTCGAAGCCGGGCGGCGTCGGGACGAACGGCGTCGGACCCGGCGGGGCACCGACGGTCGCCGCCTCGGCCGTCTCCCAGGCCAGCTGATCGCCGAAGCTCCCGAACACCGCCTCGTGCCGCTCGAGGCCACCGTTGATCACGTGGAGGAGCACGGTCTCCCCGGGCGCGAGGTCGACGATCGATGGGACGAACGCGTAGTCGCGCGTCACGACGTTCACCTCGCGCGGGCTGCCGCTCGTGCCCGGCGTGATCGGTGGCGTGGCGGCGGGCGCGCCGACGTCGCACGCGCTCAAGAGAAGCGCGGACGCGAGGAGGATGCCGGGTCGCTGCACCCGGCCATCATGCTGGACACCGCAGGGCGGAAAGCGCTTGACATCGCGGCGCACCGACCTCTAGCGTGCGCGCCACTTCGGGCGGCCTGCGCATGGGGTACGGGGAGCGCGCCGACGCCCCAGCCCGGCCGCGTTCCGCGGCGTTTTGGAGACTTGCGACCCCGCGTGACGAGCAACCCTGCCGCCACCACGACCACCGAGCCAGCCGACGGCCCGGCCGCTGCGGGGACGCGCGCCTCCGGTGCCGCCGAGTCGTCCGGCCCGGGCGCCACGGTGCCGGCGGTCAGGCTCGAGGGCGTCGAGAAGCGCTATGGCGACGTTGTGGCCGTGGCCGGCATCGACCTCGAGATCCGCGACGGCGAGTTCTTCTCGATGCTCGGGCCGTCCGGGTCGGGCAAGACGACCACGCTGCGGATGATCGCGGGGTTCGAGCTCCCGACGGCGGGCCGCGTGCTGCTCCACGGCCGGGATGTAACGCGCCTCGCGCCATTCGAGCGTGACGTCAACACCGTGTTCCAGGACTACGCCCTGTTCCCGCACATGACCGTCGGCGACAACGTCGCCTACGGCCTGCTCGTGCGCAAGGTCCCCAAGGCGGAGCGCCAGCGGCGCGTCGGCGATGCGCTGCGGATGGTCCGTCTCGAAGGCTACGACCGGCGCAAGCCCGGCCAGCTCTCGGGTGGCCAGCGCCAGCGCGTGGCGCTCGCCCGAGCGCTCGTCAACCGGCCGCGCGTGCTGCTCCTCGACGAGCCGCTGGGCGCCCTCGATCTCAAGCTGCGCGAGGAGATGCAGATCGAGCTGCACCAGATCCAGCAGGACGTCGGGATCACGTTCATCTACGTGACCCACGACCAGGAGGAGGCGATGACGATGTCCGATCGGATCGCCGTGATGAACAAGGGCAAGTACGAGCAGCTCGGTGATCCGGAGACCCTGTACGAGCGACCGACGACCCGCTTCGTCGCGGGGTTCCTGGGCGTGAGCAACCTGCTCGGCGGGACCTGCGAGGGCGCCCGGGACGGCCAGGGTTTCATCCGCCTCGCCGATGACACCATGGTCACGGCCCCGGCCGCCGCCGTGTACGGG
>DATDJA010000334.1:0-4986 GCA_036520795.1 Candidatus Limnocylindrales bacterium | reverse complement strand
CGCGGTTCTCGGGGTCGCCGCCGGCCCCGCCATCGCCGAGCGCGATGAGCAGCATCCCGGTCGGGTCGAAGCCGATCCAGCCGCCGTTGTGATTGGCGTACGGCTGTGGCTCGGTGAGCAGGATCCGGCCCGTCGACGGGTCGAGCGTGGTGCTGCCCGCCGGTGCGTCGAAGGCCGCGATCGTCGTGTCACCCGCCAGGTCCGAGTAATGGACGAACAGCGTCTTATGCGCGTCGCCGAAGCCCGGTGGGAAGGCGACGCCGAGCAGGCCGCGCTCCCCGCCGCCGGAGACGCGGTCGGTGATATCGAGATAGGGGTCGGGCAGCAGCGTGCCGTCCTCGACGATACGGATCAGCCCGTCCTGCTCCGCAACGGCCAGCCGGCCGCTCCCGTCGGGGATGAGGTCCACCGACAGGGGCGAATTGAGGCCCTCGACGACCACAGCCGTTGCGACCCGGACGGCCGCGAGGTCGGGGCGGTTGCCCGAGCCGGAGGCGGTCGAGGTGGGGGCTGGGGTCGCCGGGCGGCCGGTCGGCCCCGCGGTCGCCGATGGCGACGGCGTGACCGCGGGTGCGGCGGTCGGCGTCGGGGCCGGGCTCGACGTTGCCGAGGGCGGGCCGGCGTCCCCACATGCCCCGACGATCAACGCGAGTCCGGCGAGTACGGTGAGCGGGACGGTGGTTCGGCGCAGGCTGACGGCAGGCATCGGTCCGGGTAGGGTACCGGCATGGACGTTTTTGCCCTCGCCAGCCTCCTGGAGCGTCAATCGGCGGCGGGCCGGCCGTACCTCGAGTTCCTCCAGGTCCCCGACCTCTCGATCGGGCTCTACGTGCTCGAGGCGGGCGCCGTCGACCGCCAGCAGCCGCACACCGAGGACGAGGCCTACGTCGTGCTTGCCGGTCGCGCGGACTTCACGGCCGGGAGCGAGACCCGGGCCGTCGGGCCGGGCGACACGATCTTCGTCCCGGCCGGCGTCCCGCACCGCTTCCACGACATCGCCGAGACCCTGCGACTCATCGTGGTGTTCGGGCCGGCGGAGGGGTCGCGCTCCGGCGGCTGACGCCTCAGCCCGCGGCCCGGGCGCGCGCGACGCGGTCGCGGAACTCCACGGCGTGGAGGGCGCTGGTGCCGTCCTCGTCGTGGCGGAACAGGACGTAGGCGTCGAGGCCGTCGTCGAGGAACGGGACGAGGCGTCGCGCCCACGCGTCGAGCGCGTCGTCGTCGTAGGCCGTGCGCCGCAGTCGCAGGTAGAGGAACGGGCCGGTCCGCCGGATGTCCGGCGGCGTGTCGAGCTCGTCGAGGTCGGTGGTGCACAAGACGACGCCGGCCGAACGCAGCGCCTCGAACGTCTCGTCGACGTGCCACGACTCGTGCTGCGCCTCGAGGACCAGGGGAATTGCCGCCGGCCAGGCGCCCAGCAGCCCGGCGAGCTTCTCGTCCTGGCGCTTGACCTCGCCCGGGACGCGGAACAGCACGGCTCCGAGCCGCTCGCCGAACGCCGGCAGCGTCTCCGTGAGCCACGGCACCGCCGCCGTCGGGTCGGCGTAGAGGGCGCGGATGCTGGCACCGCGCTGCGCCTTGATCACGAATCGGAAGTCGGCGGGCGTCGCGCCGCACCAGCCCTCGATCTTCTCGACCGTCGGCCGCGCGTAGAAGGTGTTGTTCAGCTCACAGGCGGCGAGACGCGACGCGTAGTGGGGGAGCAGGTCCCGCGACCTCGAACCCGGCGGGTAGAAGCGCGGCGCCCAGGCCGGGTAGGAGAAGCCGCTGGTGCCGCTGAGGAGGCGCGCGACGTGGGTCACGCGGACCCGTCAGGCGTCGGCGCGGTCCTGGCTGCTCGCCGGGGCCGCGTCGTCGAGGCCGTCCATCACCTGGCACAGGCCGCGCTCCATGGCCTGCCGGTCATCGGCGGCGATCGTGTCCAGGAAGTAGCGGCGCACGCCCTCGAGGTGCGTCGTCGAGGCCGCCCGCAGCCGGTCCAAACCGGCCCGAGTCAGCGACGCCTCGGCGCCCCGTGCGTCGGTGGTGCACGTCGAACGCTCGACCATGCCGTCCGCGACGAGCCGGTCGACGAGCCGGGTGATCCCGCTCCGCGAGAGCAGAACGCGGTCCGCCAGCACGCTCATCCGCAGCCGGCGACCGGGGGCCTGCGCGAGCTGGAGCAGGGCGTCGTACTCGGCCAGGGACAGCCCGTGCGAGGCCCGCAACTCGTCGTCGAGCCGGCGCGTGAGGCGTGCATGCGCGTGGAGGAATGTCCGCCACGATCCCAGGCGCGGGTCGGCGGCCTTCGCCGGCGCGTGGGTGGCGACGTCGGTCGTCATTGGCTGATCCTACCCCGCCGGAAGGTCGTTGACAACACAACTATCGCACGTCGCGCTAGCATCGGCCCACGCCCAGCACCGAGGTTCCCATGCCCGAGTTCGACGTCGACGCCCTCCGCAGCCGCTTCCCGGCGCTCGCGATCGAGCAGGGCGGCGAACCGGTCGCCCTGTTCGACGGACCGGGCGGGACGCAGGTCCCCGACACGGTCATCGAGGCCGTCAGCCGCTACTACCGCGAATCGAACGCCAACCACGAGGGCCCGTTCCTGACCTCGCAGCGCAGCGACGCGATCCTCGACGACGCCCACGCCGCGCTGGGGGACCTGCTCAACGCCGCGGACCCGTCCGAGATCAAGTTCGGCGCCAACATGACGACGCTGACGATGCACGTCGCGCGGTCGATCGCGGCGTCACTCGCGCCGGGTGACGAGATCGTCGTGACGAGCCTGGACCACGAGGCGAACGTCGGGCCGTGGCGCTCGGCCGCCGCCGATCGTGGGCTCACGGTCCGCACCGTGGACATCCGCCCCGCCGACGTGACCCTCGACATCGAGGCGTTCGATGCCGCGCTCCACGGACGACCGAAGCTCGTCGCCTTCGGCTGGGCGTCGAACGCGGTCGGCTCGATCAATCCGGTCGCCGAGCTCGTCCGCCGAGCCCACGAGGCGGGGGCGCTGACCTACGTCGACGCCGTCCATGCCGCGCCGCATCTCCCCATCGACGTCCAGGCCGTCGGCACGGACTTCCTCGCCTGCTCGGTCTACAAGTTCTTCGGGCCGCACGTCGGCGTGCTGTACGGGCGCGGCGACATCCTCGACTCGCTGCCGACCTACAAGCTGCTGCCGGCGTACGACCGGTTCGAGACCGGGACCCTCAACCACGAGGGAATCGCCGGGTCGCTGGCGGCCGTCGAGTACATCGCCGACATCGGGCGGCAGTTCGGGGCCTCGTTCGCGTCGCCGTTTCCGGGCCTGACCGGGCGCCGGCTCGAGGCGCACGCCGGGATGGCCGCCATCCGCGCCTACGAGATGCCGCTGTTCGGCCGCCTGCTCGATGGGCTCGAAGCCATCCCGGGGCTGCGCGTCTGGGGGATCGCCGATCGGGCGCGGTTCGAGGAACGCACGCCGACCGCGGCGATCACCCTGGCCGGCGTGTCCGCCGAGGCCGCCTCCGTCGCCCTCGGTGAACGCGGCATCGCCACCTGGTGGGGCAACTTCTACGCTGTCGGGCCGATCGGGCGCCTCGGCCTCGAGCCCGGCGGCGTCCTGCGCATCGGGCTCACGCACTACAACACGGCGGCCGAGGTCGACCGGCTGATCGGCGAGCTGCGCGAGTTCGCCGCCGGCGCATGAGCGGGAACCGGGCGACCGACGTCGCGATCATCGGCGGCGGCATCGTCGGCACGGCCCTTGCCGCGGACCTCGCCGGCCGCGGCGCGCGCGTGACGCTGTTCGAGCGGGCCGGCATCGCGGCCGGAGCATCCGGGCGCAACTCGGGTGCCGTCTGGTATCCCGCCGACCCGGTGCTCGGGGCGCTCTATCGCGAGACCCTCGCCCGGTACCGCGAGGTTGTCAACGAGATGGCCGACGAGCTCCCGGGCGACGCCCCCGAGCTGGCGTTCCGCCTTGACGAACGACCCGCCGGGATCCTGACGCTCTCGCACGACGAGGCGGCGTTGCGGGCACAGGCCGAAGCCTTCGCTGTTGCGAACCCCGACTTCGGCGCCCAGTTCGTGGACGCCGGCGCCCTGGCGACGCTCGAGCCCGGTCTCGCGGATGGCCTCGCGGCGGTCCGGCTGGACATCGGCTTTCCCGTCGCGCCCGCCGCCGCGGCGCGGGCCTTCGCTGCGCTGGCCATCGCGCGCGGCGCCGACGTCCGGGAGGGCGAGGATGCCTCCATCGAGCTCTACGGGGACATCGCGGCGGGCGTGCGAACGGCGACCGGCGTCACCGCCGCCGGGTACGTGGTCGTCACCGCCGGCCCGTGGAGCCCGGGCGTCATCGATCCGACCGGTGCCTGGCGCCCGATCCTGCCGTTCTGGGGCGTGATCGTCGAGCTGGAGCTGGCGTCCCCGCCCCGGCACGTCCTGGAGGAGGCCGACATCGACGCCGCCATCGAGCCCGACGGCGGGCTGGCCAACGACGCCGGCGGAGCGACCGGCTTCAGCTTCGTGACGGTGGCGGGACGGTCCTCGCTCGGATCGACCTTCCTGCCGTTCGAGCCCGACCCGCCCGCGTACGAGCCCCGCCTGCGGGAGGGCGGCGCGCGCTACCTGCCGGCGATCGCCGGCTCAACGACGCGGGGGCTGCGGGCTTGCGCCCGTCCCCTGGCGCTGGACGGCCGTCCCCTGGTCGGCGCGGTGCCCGGGATCGACGGGCTGTTCGTCGCGGCGGGCCATGGGCCGTGGGGGATCTCCACGGGACCGGCGTCCGCGCGGCACGTCGCGGCGCTGCTGCTTGGCGAGCCCGATCCACGGACGCCGGGCGTGGCGGCCGGGACGGACGCGGCGAGGTTCGGCGCCCCACCGAGCCGATGAGGCCGGTCCGCGGGGCCGCGGATCAGCCCTGGTCGATCCGGTAGATGGTCCCGCCGCGGCCGACGACGAACAGCTCACCGCCGGCGTTCTCGCCGAACGAGCTGATCGACGCGTTCGAGTCGCGCAGCA
>DATDJA010000333.1:0-3805 GCA_036520795.1 Candidatus Limnocylindrales bacterium | reverse complement strand
GGCGCTCTCGATCGTCTGGTCGATCGCGACCGTGAGCACGATGTCGGCGACGATCAGGACCTCGAGCCCGAGCAGGATCGTCCGGCCGATGTTGGCGCGCAGGCGCTCGTAGGCCCGCGTCCTGTCCATCTGCCGGACGTCGCGCGCATAGCCGACGATCCCGATGATCGTGCCGATGACGAGGATCGCGACGCCGAACGCCTCGAAGCCGTGGACGACGAGGTCGAGCACCTGTTCGAAGGTCATCGTCATCAGACCCCGTCAGTCCGCTGGCACCGACACGGTGCCCGCGGCGATCGCGGCCACATACGCGGCATGGTCCGTCGCGTTGACGTCGGCGTAGGTCTCCGCGAAGTCGGCGATCGCGCCGTCGAACTTGTCGCTGGTCCCGAGATAGGCGGAGATCGCGACCGCGTCGCCCGTTCGGGCATGGGCCCGGGCAAGGGCCCAGCCGCACAAGGAGCCATAGAAGTTGAGGCCGACTGGTCGAAGCGTCGTCGTGTCGACCGATCCCTTCATGTCCCACAGCTGGCGGAAGTAGAAGTCGCGGCCTCCCGGTCCACGGGTCCAGCCGAGGTAGGAGTCGGACGATGCCTGCATCTGCTGCTGGCCCACGACCACGCGCTGGCCGTGATTCGGGTGGGCGCTCGTGCCGAGGTGCGGCTCGAGGACGGACGCTGTCGCCTCCTTCGCCTGGAGGATCAGCGGGTCGTTCTCGTCGCGACCCTCCAGGACGACGACGAAGCATCGCGTCCCGACGCTGCCGACACCCACGACCTTGAGCGCGAAGTCGACAAATCGGTAGCGCTCGAGGAAGGCGCGGCGTCCCTCGGGCATGGAGGCCCGGTAGTCGATGAAGGTCCGCTCGAGGGAGGCCGGGCCGCCCGGGACCTCGACGTGGGTGATCACGGGCGGATCATCGAGGATGACCCGCCGACCGCCGACGACGCCCGTGAGGGACTCGAAGGCACGCATGCCGTCCCGCCGCCGAGCCTTCGCGAACACCGCTTCCAGGGCCCGGCGTTGGCGACTCCCCTCCGAGCCGCCCGGCAGCATCCCCGAAGCCTCGGCGGACTCGCGGATGTCGCCATCGGTGATCGATGCATACATGACGTCCATCAGCCGCATGCCGGCGAATCGTCCGATCCATTGGCGGTAGCCGCGCACGGCGGCCATCGTCGCGTCGCGGTTGACGCTGGCGCTGAACCCGTTCGCGCGCCCCGCGATCACCATGCTCGCCGCCAGCCGCTTCACGTCCCACTCCCAGGGCCCGGGCAGCGTCTCATCGAAGTCGTTGGCGTCGAACACGAGCGTGCGCTCGGGCGAAGCGAACAGGCCGAAGTTGGACAGGTGGGCATCGCCGCAGATCTGCACCTGGATCCCGGTCTGGGCCGCGTTGGCGAGATCGAACGCCATTACCGCGGGCGTGCCCCGGTAGTACGCGAAGGCGGACTCGGCCATCCGGGCGTGCCGCAGCGGCACGAGCTCCTGGAGCCGGTCCGCCTCCTGCGCGTTCAGGATCGCGATCGGGTCGCGACCCGCCCGGGGCTCGAACGCGGCGTGGGCCACACGCGAGACACGCTTTCGAGCGGCCTTGGCCTCGTCGATGCGCGCGGACGGATGCACCCAGGGTCGCGCCGTCCAGGCGTCCCCGGACGGGGCCTCGGTCCCCCAGGCCGCGTCGTAGATGGCGGCGGTAGCCTCGTCCGGCGCGGACTTCTTGACGATCCGCTGGGGCGTCGGTCTGGTCGTCATCGCGCTACTCCCGCATCAGCATGCCGGCCGCTGTAGCACGACATCGCCGAGAAGCCGACGTCGTCGAGCACGACGTAGATCACGTTCGGTGCCCCTGCCGGCGCGGCCGGCGCGACGAACGGGTCCCAGTCCTCGACCGAGTCCCGGATGTCGACGTTGATCGTGCCCTTGAACGGTGCATTCATGGATCAGCTCCCTTGATTGGTGGACGGTCACGAACTGGTTGAACCGTCCGAACGGGAGCGAACGCACCCGAGGAGGCGGCGCGGGATCAGGGCTGGGCGGCCGCCGGTGCGGCCTGCGGCGCTTCGGCGCTCGGCGCCGGCGCCGCAGTGGGCTTCCCGAGCTCGATCCCGATCGAACCCAACCAGGCGCGGATGTTCCGGTACACGGCCGGCGCGCCGAGCGGGACCCGCTCGTCGAGCTTCCACTCGACGGGATGCAGGATGAACGGCTTCGTCTGCGGACCACCCAGGCCGCCGTGGGATCCGATGAGCTCCTCGAACGCGGCGACCTCCCCGAGACCCGGGTCGTACTGGCTGATCAGCAGCAGGTCCGGCGCGTGCTCCATCGCGTCCTCGCGCTTGAGGCTCAGGATCGTGTGCTCACCGAACAGCGTCGTGGGGTCCTCGCCCTCCACGCGGTCCTGGTCGAGGTAGCGGACGCCCTTTGGCCCGAGCACGACGGCACCGAACTCCTCGCTCTTCACCATCAGCATCGCGACACCCGGGTGGGCGGCGAGGGTCGAGACCAGCTTCGGGTGCAACTCCTCGAGCTCCTCGACCGTCAGCCGGTGGTCGTTGCCGGTGAACCACACCAGCCCGAGGTTGCCGCTGCCGACAACGACGATCGTCGATGCGTCTGCCGGCGGCGGGAGCTCCTCGTGGTCGAGGTCGACGACGCCATCGACCGTCGAGCCCGCGAGCGCGGCCCGGGCGACCGTAGGTCCGACGCCCTTGGCGCGCGTGATCTCCGACAGGAAGGAGTTGACGAAGGTCGAGCCCTCCGCCTGGGTCTTCGCCTGGACCAGCGTCGCGCGTCCCGACATCAGGTCCAGGACCACCTCGCCCAGGCTCTTCCCGTAGCGCTGTTTGAACGTGGCGCCGAGGCTCTGCCCGTGGTCCGAAAGGATGACGAACTTGTATGGGCGCGGCGCGTCCCGCGATGCCTTCTCGAGCGTCCCGATCGCGCGGTCGACGCCGTCGAGGGCCTCGAACGACTCGACCCGCTCGGGGCCGCAGTGATGGGCGAGCTCGTCATAGTCGGTGAAGTCCGCGTAGATCACGTTGGTCCCGCGGTACATCTCCTCGATGATCAGCGAGACGTTGACGTCGCGCAGCAGGACGTTGCTGGCGGCCCGCATACCGGCGTACTTGAGCCCGCGGTGCATCTGCGGCACGATCCCGGACCGCCGCGTCCGCCGCGCCTGGGTGAGCTCCTTGATGAACTCGCCCAGGAACAGCGTGAACGACCGGAGGTATCCGCTCGGGCTCATGAAGAAGCCCAGGAACGCCTTGCTGTCGCCGATCCCCTGCGACTCGTCCTTGATGGCCGCCGTCGTGAGGTAGGCGCGGGTCGCGTCACCGGTCATCAGGTTGCAGATGCTCGCACCGTTGTTCGACAGGAGGCCCTCGCCGTTGGATACGCGGCGCACGATCTCGCCGGCATCGACCGGGTTGCTCGACACCATCAGGTGCTGGCGATCGCGCTCGTACCAGCGAAAGGCGGGGATGCCGTCGTTGTTGCCGTGGAGGATGCCGGCCTGGCTCGCCGACGTCATCGAAGGCAGAATGGCCTCCCAGCGCTCGAGGCGATGGGTCCCGTTGCGGACCCAGCTCGACATCGTGTTGACCGAGCCCGCGCGCATCCGGCCGGCGAGGATCGGGTGAGCCAGGCCGTCGATCTGGATGATCACGAGGCCCGGCTGGTCCGACTTCGGCGCGGCCCGCTTGAGCAGCAGGTTCTGGATCAGCAGGCCGTAGAACGAGTCGCCGCTGTCGATGCCCAGGATCGCCGTCAGGATCGTGTTGATGATCGCGTACACGAACGA
>DATDJA010000332.1:0-2604 GCA_036520795.1 Candidatus Limnocylindrales bacterium | reverse complement strand
GCCGAGGAAGTCCGACTCGTGCAGGGTCACGGTCGTCGCCGCGCTCGCGACCTGCGCCATACCGAATCCCGCTACGAGGGCGACGATGAGCGCCGCCGGAGCGCGTGTGGTCCTGGACATGGACTGGTGAACTCCTTCCGGATGTGAACGCCTTCGCGAAAGGGCAGGGCGTGGGGTTCCGCCGCGAGCCGGTCGGGCGCGCCTATCTCGTTGCGCCCGATCGTTCAACTAGAGCATGCACCTGCCGTCAACTCGGGTGCATGTGGTCGGTACCATGGGCCGCCATGCCCCGCGATCGGACCCTGGTCAGCGGCACGCTCGCCGCGGTCGTCGCGGCAAGCCTGTTCGGCATGCTCGGGCCGCTGGCCCGTTTCGGCGCCGAGGCCGGCGTCGAGGGCGTCGCGTTCGCCTCGTGGCGGGCGACGCTGGGCGTCGCGTTCCTGGCCATCCTGATCGTCGCCCGGGGCCGTGGCCGGGCGTCGGTCGTCGCGCTTCGCGGCCTGGACCGACGGGGGCGCGTCACGCTCGGCATCGCCGCGCTGACGGGCCTCGTCCTCAACGCGGCCATCTTCACGGCCTTCGAACGCATCCCGATCGCGCTTGCGCTGATGCTGTTCTACACGTACCCGGCGGGCGTTGTCGTGGTGGCGGCGCTCCTCGGTCGCGAGACGGTCACGCCGTCGCGCGTCGCCGCGCTGGTGCTGTCCACCACCGGCGTCGTGCTCGTGCTGGCGGGTGGGATGGGCGCGGGCGGCGGGGCCCCGATCGACCCGGTCGGCGTCCTGCTCGGCCTCGGCGCCGCGGCGTCCCAGGTCGTGTTCATCACGATCAGCCGGGACGGCTACCGGTCGGCGCCGGCGGACGCCGCGATGACCGTGATCCTGGCCGTCTCGATGATCGGCGGCGCGCTGCTCGCCGTGGCGGTCGGCCAAGCAGATTCGCTCGTCGCGCCGTTGCGATCGCTCGCACCGTGGCCGATCGTGCTGGTCGCGGGGATCCTCGCGGCCGGCCTGGCGTCCCTGCTGTTCCTCACCGCGATTCGCCTGATCGGCGGGGCTCGCACCGGGATCCTGATGCTGTTCGAGCCCGTGGTCGGCGTCATCCTCGCCGGGCTTCTGCTCAGCGAGTCGCTCGCCCCGGTCCAGCTGCTCGGCTGCGCGCTGGTGCTCGCAGGGGCCCTCGTGCTCCAGGTGCGATCGGCGCCCGATCAGACGCCGCTCGTCGAGGAAGGGGCCGGCCCGGTCATCTAGCCCGTGGTGCGGCCCGCGGCCCGGTCCTGCTCCCACTCCTCGCGGCGGATCGCATACTCGACGTCGCCCTCCTCGTCGCCCTCGATCCGCACCGGCCACGGCATGACGAACGTGCGCACGAAGCGCATGCCGGCCTTCTCCATCACCCGCCGCGACCCGGCGTTGACGGCCATCGTCGACGCGTGGACGCGCCGCGCGCCGAACTCGAGGAAGGCCTTGTCGATGAGCGCGCGACTCGCCTCGGTCGCGTACCCGCGGCCCCACGACGACCGGATCAGCCGATACCCGAGCTCCGGCTCGTCGCGGGGATCCTCGGGCAGGGGCCGCAGGTGGAACCAGCCGATGAATGCCCCGGTCTCGCGCTCGATTGCCGCCCAGAACCCGTACTGGTCGCCGGCCTCGTAGTACGCGAGCCAGTACGGCAGGCAGTTCTCCGGCAGGTCGTCCTCGGGCGCCGGTCCGCCGCCGGTGAGGTAGCGCATCACCGCGGGGTCGCCGTCGAGCGCGACCAGGTCGCTGAGGTCATCGGTCGTAAAGCGGCGCAGGATGAGGCGCTCGGTCTCGAGGTAGACGTGGATCGGACCTACTCCTCGTTGACCTCGAGGGGGCCGTCGCCCACCTCGATCGTGACCCGCCCCTCGACGATCTCGACGGGATACACGGCCAGCGGGAGCTCGGCCGGCGGGTCGAGGGGCTCGCCATCCGTGAGGTCGAACCGCGACAGGTGCAGGGCGCAGGTGAGCGTGCCCGCGGTCAGGAAGCCGCGGTCGAGCTCGAAGTACTCGTGGGAGCAGGTGCCCTGCATGGCATGGAACTCGCCGTTGACGTGAACCACCAGCACGGGGTCGGTCGTCTCGATCCAGACCATCTTCATCTCGCCCTCGGCGAGCTCGTCGACGCCGAGGAGGTCGATCCGGCGCGTCACGTCGTCCTGCCCGACCCTCCGCCACTGATGACTCCCGCAACATCGATGCGGCGAGTGTCATCGGGAAGCGCGGACGAGGCGCCCGAACGGCCGGTCTCGATGGTCACGTCGAGGGGGCGAAGCAGCCCGGGGTCAGGCCGCAGCGCCGGATCGCGGTCCGGCAGCGAGGCCGGCGGCCCACTTCGCCTCGAGGGCCTCGCGCAGGCGCTCGCGTGCGTCCTCGAGCGGGACGCGAGCCACGACCGGCTCGAGGAACCCGAGCACGATGAACTTGCGCGCCTCATCGGGCGGGATGCCCCGGCTCTCGAGGTAGAACAGCTGGGTCTCGTCGATCGGGCCGACCGACGAAGCGTGCGCGGCGCGCCGGCAGTCGGGCTGGTCGATCTCGAGGGAGGGGATCGCGACGGCCCGGGCCGACTTGGACAGGTT
>DATDJA010000331.1:0-7807 GCA_036520795.1 Candidatus Limnocylindrales bacterium | reverse complement strand
CAGGCGTGCGACTTCCTCGAGGCGGACCTCGAGTCGGGCTACGTCCGCGTGCTCCAGGAGATGATCGCTGCCGGCTGGTCGGACCCCGAGGTCGCGAGCGCGGTGCGCGAGTTCGTGGGTGGCTGGTACCGGCTCCTCGCGGAGGTTGCGGAGCGCGTTTCGGGCACCCGCGGTGGCTTGGGTCCGTTCACACCGACCGAGGTCGCGGCCCTGATGGGCCTCCCCTTCCTCGGCGCGGAGTCGATCATCCTGCTCGGGTTCACCGAGACGGAGCTTCCCGCGCGCTCGGCCCTGCGCAAGCTCGGCGACGTGATCCGCGTGATGGAGGAGGCGTGACGTGCGACGACACGAGATCTCCCGGTGACGGTTGACCGCGCCGCCGCCCACGCGGCAGTGGCGGCCG
Source organism: Candidatus Limnocylindrales bacterium (assembly GCA_036520795.1). Lineage (GTDB taxonomy): Bacteria > Chloroflexota > Limnocylindria > Limnocylindrales > CSP1-4 > CAIXZV01. Next base: position 7,404 of record DATDJA010000331.1, on the reverse strand, counting down.
ACGACGAGGCCGCGATCCGGGCGACGATCGACGACTACTACCTCGGCTGGTTCGACGCGGACGGCGCTCGCATGGCCAGGGCGCTGCATCCGGAGCTGGCCAAGCGTGGCTGGCTGCGCGGGCGCGACGGTGCCTCGCTCCTCGAACCCGACACCTTTGACACGATGGTCGGATTCGCTGCCGACGGCCATGGCCGGCAGACCGATCCCGCCACGCGCCGCTACGACGTCCAGGTCAACGACGTCGACGGCGACATCGCCGCGGCCGTCGTGCACGCCGTGCCGTACGTGGACTACCTCCACCTCGTGCGGACGCCCGACGGCTGGCGGATCGTCAACGCGTTATGGTGCCCGGCGTGAGCGTCGCGCCACCCGAGGAGGCCGTCTCGGCGCAGCGTCGAGAGCCGTCGCGCGCCCGCTACCCGGACGAGAGCGGCCATGTCGAGCGCCACGGCGTCCGGGTGTTCTGGGAGCGCTATGGGGACGGCGAGCCGGCCATCCTCCTGATGCCGACCTGGTCGGTGGTCCACTCCCGCCACTGGAAGAGCCAGACCGCCTTCCTCGCGCGCTTCTTCCGCGTGATCACGTTCGACGGGCGAGGGAACGGGCGGTCGGACCGACCGCAAGGCTCCGCGGCGTACGCCGGCGTGGAGTTCGCCGACGACGCGGCGGCGGTCCTGGACGCGACGGGCACGGGCAGCGTCGTCGCCTGCGGCCTGTCGATGGGCGCGGGCTATGCGGCCAGGCTGGCGATCGAGCATCCCGATCGCGTGCGCGGGATCGTGATGTTTGGGGAATCGATCCCGTTCGACGGTGCGTCCAACGACGCCGGCGAGGGCGGGCCTGACACCCAGTTCGACGATCCGCAGCCCGACGACGAGGGCTGGAACAAGTACAACGCCCACTACTGGCGACGCGACTGGCGCGGCTTCGCCGAGTGGTTCGCGGGCGACCGCATCTTCTCCGAGGCGCATTCCACGAAGCCCATCGAGGACTTCGTCGGCTGGTTTCTGGAGACCGATCCGGAGACGATCATCGCCGCCGAGCGCGAGCCGTACATGCGCCCCACCGCCGACTGGGAGCCCGGCCCGCCGAGGCCGGGGCGCGCGGCGCGCTACCTGCAGCAGGTCAGCTGCCCCGTCCTGATGGTCCACGGGACGGAGGACCGGATCTCGTCCATCGCCCATGCCCGGCGGCTTGCGGCGCTGCTCGGCGCGAGGCTGGTCGAGATCGAGGGTGGTGGCCATGCCCCGATCGCCCGCGACCCGGTGCTGGCCAACCTGATCATCCGCGACTTCGTCCGCGGCCTGGAGGCGACGCGGTGACGGCGCCCACCATCGACTGGCGTCGGACGCCGAACAGCGGGCCGGCGAGGCTCCCGGAGCGCTCGGGCACCGCGACGACCGACGACGGCGTTCGACTCGCGTTCGACGTGTACGGGAGGGGTTCGCCGACGATCGTGCTCCTGCCGTCGAATCCGATCATCCACTCGCGCCAGTGGAAGGCCCAGATCCACTACCTCAGCCGCTACTACCGCGTGGTCACCTACGACGGGCGAGGCAACGGCCTCTCGGACCGCCCCACAGACCCCGGCGCCTACTCGGACCGGCGCCTGGTCGAGGACATCGAGGTGGTCCTCGACGCGACCGACACCCCGGACGCGGTCCTCGTCGGGCTGTGCGGCGACGGCGTCTGGCGCGCGATCCGGTTCGCAGCCACGAAGCCCGACCGGGTGCTGGGTGTCGTCGCGTTCGCGGTCGGGGTGCCCCGGATCTCGCCGCCGCACCCTTGGCACGTCGAGTGGTCGTTCGAGGACGAGTTGCCAACCGACGAGGGTTGGGCCAAGACCAATGTGCACTACTGGCGGCGTGACTACGCGGACTTCGCGCGATTCTTCTTTGCCGAGGTTGCCTGCGAGCCGCACTCGACCAAGATCGTCGAGGACGCGGTGACCTGGGCCCTCGACGGGTCGGTCGACGCGATGGTCGCGGACATGCGCGCCGACTTCGATCTCGACCTCGACGGCGTCGAGGCCGTCTGCCGGTCGCTCACCGCTCCGATGGTCATCGTCCACGGGACGGAGGACCGCTGCCAGCCGGTCGCCCGTGCCCACCGCCTCGCCGAGCTGACCGGCGCCCCGCTGGTGGTCGTCGAGGGCGCCGATCACATGATCCCCGGCCGCCATCCCGTGCTCGCCAACCTGGTCATCCGTCGATTCGTCGAATCGCTGAAGGAGGCGCGGACATGACCGCGGCCACGACCACATGGACCCGCTCCCTCGCGCGAAAGCGGCGCGCCCTCTACATCTCGTCCCCGATCGGGCTGGGGCACGCCCAGCGGGACGTCGCGATCGCCGACGAGCTGCGCAGGCTCCACCCGGACCTCGAGATCGACTGGCTCGCCCAGCACCCGGTCACGGCGGTGCTCGAGGCGCGTGACGAGCGGATCCACCCGCTCAGCGCGGAGCTCGCCTCGGAGTCGGCGCACATCACCAGCGAGTCGTCGGACCACGACCTCAACGCGTTCCAGGCGATCCGGCGGATGGACGAGATCCTCGTCGCCAACTTCATGGTGTTCCACGACGCCGTCGAGGGGGGCGAGTACGACCTCGTGATCGGCGACGAGGCATGGGACGTCGATCACTTCCTGCACGAGAACCCCGAGCTCAAGCGGACGGCGTTCGCCTGGATGACCGACTTCGTCGGCTGGCTGCCGATGCCCGAGGGCGGCGATCGCGAGGCCTTCCTGACCGCCGACTACAACGCCGAGATGATCGAGCACGTCGAACGCTTCCCGAGGATCCGCGACCGGGCGATCTTCGTGGGCGAGCCGGACGACATCGTGCCCGACGACTTCGGCCCGGACATGCCCTCGATCCGGGCCTGGACCGAGCAACACTACGCCTTCAGCGGCTACGTGACGGGTTTCGACCCGGCGCCGCTCATCGCGGACCGCGAGGCGCTGCGCGCGGAGCTCGGTTATCGCCCCGACGAGCGCGTGGTGATCGTGACGGTCGGCGGGTCGGGGGTGGGCGAGGCACTGCTGCAGCGAGTCGTGGCTGCGTTCCCCGAGGCCGCGCGGCGGGTCAACGGCCTGCGCATGATCGCCGTCGCGGGGCCACGCATCGACCCTGAGCGGCTGGGCGCCCCGGCCGGCGTCGAGGTCCGGGCGTTCGTCCCGGAGCTGTACCGCCACCTCGCGGCGTGCGACCTCGCGGTGGTCCAGGGCGGGCTGACGACGACGATGGAGCTGGCGGCGGCGCGGCGGCCGTTCCTGTACTTCCCGCTGCGCAACCACTTCGAGCAGAACCGGCACGTCCGCCACCGCCTGGAGCGCTACGGCGCGGGCCGGTACATGGACTACGACACCTCGGACCCGGACGCCATCGCCGAGGCGATCGCGCAGGAGATCGACCGGCCGGTCACCTCGAAGCCCGTGGAGCGCGACGGCGCTGCGAGAGCCGCCGCGCTGATCGCCCCCCTGATCTAGCGTCCGTCACTCACCGGGCAGCGTCTCGGCGAACAGGCGCAGGGCGTTCTCGCCCATCACGGCCCGGATCGCCGGCTCCTCGAGGCCGGCATCGAGCAGGGCGTCGGTGAGCGCCGGCAGGCCGGCGGCGTCGAACGGCACGGGCACCGCGCCGTCCCAGTCGGAGCCGAGGCCGACGTGCTCGGGACCGATGACGCCCACGGCATGGACGATGGCGCGCGCGATCGACGCCGCGTCGCGGCCGCCCGTCGCGGTGTCCCAGAACCCGATCCCCACCAGCCCGCCGGTCGCCGCGATCCCCCGCAGCTGATCGTCGGACAGGTTCCGCCCGTTGTCGGCGGTCGCGCGGACCCCGGTGTGCGACGCGACCACCGGCCGCGTGGCCGCGCCCAGGACGTCGTCGATCGTGGCGACGGACGCGTGGGCCACGTCCATGACCACGCCGCGCGACTCCATCTCGCGCAGCAGGTCCCGCCCCAGCGGCGTGAGGCCGCCCTTCCCGATCCCGTGCGCGGAGCCGCCGAACGCGGTGTCGAAGAAGTGCGCGGGCGAGATCATGCGGAAGCCGGCCTCGACGAGCGCGTCGAGCGTCGAGAGGTCCGGACCCAGCGCGTGGGCGCCCTCGATCGCGAGCACGCCGGCGGTCAGCCGCCGGTTCGCCTCCCGGTCCCCGAGGTACGCGGCGAGGTCCTCGCGCGTGCCGATCAGCCGGAACGCCCCGCCGGACCGCTCGGCGAGCCGCTGGGCGCGCCCGGCGAGGAACAGCGCCCGCTCGGTCAGGCTGTTCCACGTGCGCGGCGGCCAGCGCGAGGCCAGGGCGAGCCTCGTCACGTCGTCGCTGCGGTCGTCGTTGCGCTCGATGTTCAGGTGGCGCGGCGACTTGACCGCCGCCGAGAACACCTGGAGGGCGACCCCGCCCTCGATCATCCGCGGCACGTCGAGATGGCCCCGCGAACCGCGGACCAGGAGGTCGCGCCCGAACAGCAGCGAGTCGGCATGGAGGTCGACCGCGCGCAGGGTCGCGTGCAGCGCCAGCGCGCGCTGGGAGGGGTGCGGTGGCGGCTGGGTGATCCGCATCAGCCGCCGTTCGACCCGCTCGACGAGGCGGTCGAGGACGGGGCTCGCGAGGGCGAGCCCCGCGGCCGTCGCCGCACCGGCCGCCACGACGGCTGTCGTCCGGCGGCGGGTCACGCCCCGAAGGCCCTGCCGCGCGTCGGGCGGATCCAGACCGGGACGTTGTAGATCGTCGCAAACTCCTCCGGCGAGTTCAGCTGCTCGCGGATCAGGTCCCCGTACTTCGCCAGGTACGCCGGGTTCCCGGGAACCGGCGCGGTCGACCTGTCGATGCGTGCCTCGCCCTCCACGATCACGACGTCGCCTCCAGTGCCGTCGTCGTTGAGGTGCAGCACGACCCGCGGGTTGGCCCGGATGTTGCCGTTGCGCTTCGCCCGGCGGTCGCTGTAGACGAGGGCCTCACCGTCGACCCACAGGAACCAGATCGGAAACGACTGCGGCTGGCCGTCGGGCGTGACCGTCGTCAGCCATCCGATCACCTCGGTCCGCAGGCGCTCCAGCGCGTGCTCGTCGGCCTCGGTGCCCGAGTCGAAGACCATCCCTCTCCTCCTGGTGCTGCTGGCTGGTGGTCGGTCAGGCGGGTGCCGGCGCGGTCCGACGCCTGGAGCGCACCTCGTCGAGGAACGCTAGCGAGCGCGGATCGCGCTCGAGGGCGACCCGCATGAACTCGCGCATCGCCGCCTCCACCTCGCGATCGACCTCCTCGGGCAGCCGGAGGGCGGCGATCGCCTCGATGTCCAGCCGCTGATAGGCCTTGAGCAGCTTGAGGGCCTCGAGCGAGAGTGCGGTCCGATCCGCGGGTGGACCGGGGCAGCGGCTGCACAGCACGCCGCCCAGCGGCGGGACCCAGCGGAACGTCTCGGTGGCCTCGAGCATCCGGTCGCACTCGACGCAGCGGTCGACCTCGGGGCGTTGCCCGAGCTCGTCGGCGAGGTGCATCTCGTACCAGCGGGCGACGCGGCCCGGGGCCATGCCGGCGTCGAGCAGCTCGTAGGCCCGGTGCAGCAGCGCGTACAGCGGCTCGGCGGCGTGGCGCTCCTCGAGCGACCGGTCGGCGAGCTCGGCGAGGTACCAGGCGGTCGCGGTGCTCTCGAGGTGGTCGCGGAGCGCGAGCCAGGCGTGCCCGACGTGGACCTCCGTCACGACGTCGAAGGTCCGGCCACGGGCCAGCGTGACGCGCAGCTCGGCGAACGGCTCGAGCGACCCGCCGATGCGTGACGCCGGCCGGCGGATGCCCTTGGCGATGGCCTTGAGCTTGCCGTCGTGGGGCGTGATCAGGGTCAGCACGCGGTCGGCCTCGCCCAGGTCGAACCTCGAGAGGACGATCGCGTCGGTCACGTAACGACGGGGTGCGGGCACCTCTCGACGGTACCACTCGCCCGTCGTGAACCGGCCGATGCCCGCGTTGCCGCCCTGCAACCAACAGGCTACTTTTAACGGACACGTTTGCGTCCGGAGCCGCTACACTGCGGGGGCCATGGCCATCACGCGCGACATCGACCTCTCCCTCCTCCTCGCCGACACCGAGGACGAGATCATGCGGGTCGTCGCGGACCGCGACGCATCGACGGCGGGCGTCTACGAGATGATCCGCTACCACCTCGGGCTCGACGGCGACGACGGCCCGCGCGGCAAGCGAATGCGTCCCCTGCTCGGGCTCCTGGCCTACGCCTCGATCACGGGCGACCACCGCGCGGCCCTGCCTGGCGCCGCCGCGGTGGAGCTCGGCCACAACTTCAGCCTCGTCCACGACGACATCGAGGACGGCGACATCGAGCGCCGCCACCGCGCGACCCTGTGGGCACTCCATGGCGTGCCGCAGGCGATCAACACGGGCGACCTCATCTTCAGCCTCTCGCGCGTCGCCCTCCATCGCCTGACGGACCTCGGGTTCTCGGACACGAAGGTGCTGCGGCTCATGCGCCTGTACGACGAGACGTGCGTGCTCCTGTGCGAGGGCCAGTACCTCGACATCGCCAGCTCGGCCTCGGACGAGCCGATGTCGGTCGAGCTCTACTTCGACATGATCGGCCGCAAGACGGCGGCGCTGATCGCGGCGTCGATCGAGGCCGGGGCGCTGCTGGCGACGGACGACGAGGACGTGATCTCGGGGTATCGCCGCTTCGGCTGGTCGCTCGGAATCGCGTTCCAGGTCAACGACGACCTGCTCGGAATCTGGGGCGAGCAGCGCCAGACGGGCAAGGAGGCGACCGACGTCGCGCGGCACAAGAAGACCCTCCCGGTGCTGTACGGGCTCCAGCACGGCAGCCCCGAGGATCGGGCCCGCCTGTCGGCCCTGTACGTGAAGGCCGATCCCGACGGCGGCGACGTGGCCGAGATCGTGCGCATCCTGGAACGCTCGGGCGCCCGCGAGTACACCCGAACCGAGGCCCGCCGCCACCGCGACGCCGCCCTCGCGGAGCTCGCGGACCTGTCCGTCGTCGACCGGGCCGCCCGGGACGAGTTGACCGGCATCATCGAGTCCGTCATCCGCGCCTAGCCGCCGGCCGGCGCCGGGCTACTCCTCGTCGTCGTCCACCGAATCGTCGTCGACCCTGCGCTCGCGGACGACCAGCACCTTGCCCACCCGCCGGCCGTCGGTCGTCTCGACCGTCAGGCGCAGGCCGTCGAGGTGGACCTCGTCGCCCGGCGACGGGACCCCGCCGATCCGGTGGTACACGAGCCCGCCGACCGTGTCGTACTCGTCGTCGTCCTCGAGCTGGAGGCGCAGGTCCCACAGCTCGAGCAGGTCGTCGACCGACGCCCGCCCGTCGACGCGAACCCGGTCCTCGCCCAGCTCCTCGATCAGCGGCTCCTCGACGTCGTACTCGTCCTGGATCTC
>DATDJA010000330.1:0-8556 GCA_036520795.1 Candidatus Limnocylindrales bacterium | reverse complement strand
AGCCGCAGCGTGTTGCGGGTGGTCTCGCGCAGGCCCACGTTGCCGGCCACCGTCGTGATCCCCAGGACGTCCAGCTCCGGGCGCGCGAGGGCGAGCGTGATCGCCAGCGCGTCGTCGTGGCCCGGGTCACAGTCGAGCAGGACCGGGATCCGGGCGGTCACGGGAGGCTCGCGAAGGCGTCGGTGAGGATCTTCGCGAAGCGCTCGCCGTCGATCACAATGCCGACGTCCGCGTTGGGTGCCCGGCCGTCGCGCCGGAGCCGGTAGGGCTGGCCGTCGCAGACCGTGCGGCCGCGGGCGGGCCCATTGGTCGTGTCCAGGGTGACGTGGTACCGCGCGACCTCGACGAGGTCGGGGATCGCGAGGTGGACGATCGCCACGGCATCATGGATGGCCGTCACTGCCGACCCGGACCACTGCATGTTCCGGTCCAGCGCGAACTCCGTGAGCTCCGCGGCGATCCGACCCGAGCGCGTCCCGGTGTCCCGCAGCGCCTGGGCGTGGGACCGGTCGAGCAGCGCCTGGTGGGTCACGTCGAGGCCCATCATCGTGATCGGCACGCCCGAGCGGAACACGACGTCGGCGGCCTCGGGGTCGGCGTAGATGTTGAACTCGGCGGAGACGGTGCTGTTCCCCTCGCCGATCGAGCCGCCCATCAGGCACAGGTGCGCGATCCTCGGCGCGAGGTCCGGGTGCAGCCGCAGGAGCAGCGCGATGTTCGTCAGCGGCCCGATGGGCGCGATCGCGACCGGCTCCGGGTGGTCCGCGAGGATCCTGGCCATCAGGTCCACTGCGTGGTCCGCGTGGACGGCCGCTGTCGCGGGCTCCAGGCGCGTCGACCCTATGCCGCTCTCGCCGTGGACCTCCGTCGCCCGAACGATCGAGCCCAGGAGCGCTCCGGCGGCGCCCTCGGCGACCGGGATGTCGTCGCGGCCGTAGGCGTGCAGCAGCCGGAGCGCGTTCTCCGTGCAATGGGTGACGTCCGCGTTGCCGCCGACGGTGGTCACCGCGAGGACGTCGAGCTCGGGGCGTGCGAGCGCGAGGCCGATCGCCAGCGCGTCATCCAGCCCGGGGTCGCTGTCGATGATCAGCGGCAGCGGGTGGTCACTGGTGCCCACTGGCGCCGTGCGTGGCGCCGCGGCGACGCCGTAGAAGGTGGGCCGGGCGCGGACCGCACCCAGCTCGTCGCCGTAACCCGCCGACACGATTAGCCCTGTTCGTAGGGCTGGCCGGCGGCCGCCGGCCCGCGCACCCGCCCGACGACGCCGGCGACGACGATGATCGTGACCAGGTACGGGACGCTGTTGAGGAGCTGGGGCGGGACGTCGACGCCGAGGATCGACAGCAGCGTCTGCGTTGTGCCAGCGAAGCCGAACACCAGCGCGGCACCGAGGGCGCCGACCGGATGCCACGCGCCGAAGATCACCGCGGCGAGGGCGATGAAGCCCTTGCCGGCCACCATCTCCATCCCGAAGGTGCCGGCCACCGAGAGCGACAGGTAGGAGCCCGCGAGGCCGGCGATCAGCCCCGCCAGGAACAGCGACTGATAGCGGATCCTGATGACGTCGATGCCCACGGTGCCGGCCGCGGCGGGCTTCTCGCCGGACGCCCGCAGGCGGAGGCCCCAGCGCGTCCGGAACAGCATGTAGGTGAGCACCGCGACCATCACGTACATCAGGTACACGTAGGGCTTCGCGGCGAAGAAGATCGGGCCGAGGATCGGGATGTCGGAGAAGATCGGAATGCGCCACGGCTCGATGGTCGGTGGCGTGTTGAACTGCGTGTTCCGGCTCAGGATCCGCAGGAAGATGAAGTTGGTGATCCCCACCGCACCGATGTTGATCACGGTGCCCGCGATGATCTGGTCCATCCGGTGGCGGATGCCCATCCACGCGAGCAGGAGCCCGAGAAACCCGGAGACGACCATGGCGGCGGCGATGCCGACCAGCACGGCGAGCAACGCATTGCCCGTGGCGAGGTTGGTGACGCTCGCGGCAACCGCGGCGACGCATGCACCCACGAGCATCTTGCCCTCGAGGGCGATGTTGAACATGCCGCTGCGCTCGGACAGGATGCCGGCGAGAGCTCCCAGCGTGATCGGGACGGCGAATTCGAGGCTGCCGCCGATCATCCCGGTCAGGTTCGCCGGCTTGCCCGCGAGCACCTCCGCGAGCACGGCCGCGACCCACGGCCAGATGAGGAGCAGGAGCCAGGGGCGCCAGGGGAAGGGCGCACCCCGCAACAGCTGGAGGATGGCGACGAACCACGAGACGAGACCGGCGACGATCCACAGGACGCCGACGACCGTCTCGAGCTTCACGCTCTCGCCGCCTTGCTCGTTCACCCAGAACGAGAAGGTGGCGGGCGTCCCGAGGCTGCGGCTCCCGAGGTAGAACGCGAACGCGCCGAACGCGAACAGGAGGACGGCGCGGATCCGCGAGTTCCGGGTCGCGCGTTGGGCCGCGAGACCGCCGCTGGCGGTCACCGCGACGTTGGTCGTGGCACTCATACGGCCGACGTCGGCTGGTGGGGAGCGACCGCCTCCTTGGCCGGGTCAACGACCTTGATCCGCCACATCGACCGGATGAGGTTCGGTGCGGCGACGAACAGGATCACCAGCGCCATGATGAACCCGAGCAGCTCGGCCGAGATCCCGGACTGGATGCCCATCGTCAGGCCGCCCGACGTCAGGGCTCCGAACAGCAGCGCGGCGAGGACCACGCCCAGCGGCCGGAGACCGGCCAGCAGCGCGAGCGCGATCGCCGTGTACCCGACCCCGCCGGACAGGTCGAGCGACAGCTGGCCCACGGTGCCGATGACCAGGAACGAGCCCGCCAGGCCGGCCAGCCCGCCCGAGATCGCCATGGCCAGCATCATCGACCCGCCGGCGCTCATGCCGGCATAGCGCGCGGCCGTCATGTTGAATCCGGACGCCCGGAGCTCGAAGCCCTTCGTCGTCCGGAACAGGAGGAAGGAGACCACCCCGGCCATCAGGAGCGCGATCAGGAACCCGAAGTCGAGCCGGATCGCCGGCAGGTTGATGAGCAGCGGGATGTCGACGAAGTTCGACATCGGCTTCGAGACGGGCGCGGTGCTGCCCGGCGCCCGAAGGATCGGCGAGCGCAGAGCAAAGAAGATGATCTGCGACGCGATGTAGGTGAGCATGATCGTCGTGATGACCTCGTGGGCGCCGGTCCGCGCCTTGAGGAAACCCGGAATGAACCCCCAGAACCCGCCCGCGAGTACCCCGACCGTGATCGAGAGCAGGAGGATCGCAAACCCCGGCACCTGCCCCTGGAGGGCGAAGGCCGTGATGGTCGCGCCCAGGGCGCCGATCATCAGCTGGCCGTCGATGCCGATGTTGAACATGCCGGCGCGGAACGACACCGCGACGGCGAGACCGGTGAGGATCAGCGGGGTCGCCGCGACCAGCGACTCGGTCAGGGGGCGGATCGCGGTCGCGATGTCCTTCGGGTTGCCCGTCTCGAACGCGGCCACGATGCGGGCGGGATCGCCGAACGCGCCGGCGAGCAGCGACCCGTAGGCCCCTACGACGCCGCCAAAGGCTCCGCCGATCGCGCCGAGGGGATCCGTCCCGAGCCGCGACAGGTTCTCGAAGTCCGTGAGCACGATCACGATCGCGCCAACCAGGAGGGCGGTGATGATTGCCAGCAGCGGAACGAGGGCCCTGCGCAGGAGCTCCCTGGTTCTGGTCATGCCGCGACGCCCCCGCCGAACTCGGCGCCACCCATCAGCAGGCCCAGGTTCTCGTGCGTCGCGTCCTCGCCGGACACGATGCCGACGATCCTGCCCTCGAACATCACGGCGATCCTGTCGCCGACCGCGATCACCTCGTCGAGCTCGGTGCTCACGAGCAGGATCGCCGCTCCGGCATCGCGCTGCTCGATGAGTCGGCGATGGATGTACTCGATGGAGCCGACGTCCAGGCCACGCGTCGGCTGGGCCGCCAGCACGAGCTTCACCGGGACCGAGAACTCGCGCGCGACGACAACCTTCTGCTGGTTGCCACCCGACAGCGACCCCGCCATCGTCTCGATCGACGGCGTGCGGATGTCGAACTCCTTGACGCCCTTCGCCGCTCCCGCGTCGACGGCCTTGCGGTCGAGGATTCCGCGCCGGCTGTACGGCTCGCGGTGATAGGTGTCGAGGACATAGTTCTCGGCGATCGTCATCGTGGCGATCAGGCCATCGCGTCCGCGGTCTTCGGGAATGTGGGCCACACCGAGGTCGGACACCGTGCGTGGCGTGGTCTTCTCGATGTGCTCGCCCGCGATCGTCGCCTCGCCCGTGTCGAACGGGCGGAGACCGGCAATCGCCTCGATCAGCTCGGTCTGGCCGTTCCCCTGTACGCCGGCGATCACCACGATCTCGCCGGCACGGACCTCGAGGTCGACGCCGTTGACGGCCAGCTCCAGGCGGTCGTCGCGAACCTGCACGCCGCGCAGGCTGAGCACCACGTCCGCGGGCTTCGCCGGGCCCTTGGACACGATCAGCTCCACGTCGCGGCCGACCATCATGTTGGCCAGGTCCTGGCGGGTCGCGGTCTTGGGGTCTGCCGTCCCGGCGACGCGCCCACGGCGGAGGACGACGACGCTGTCGGCGACCTCGAGGATCTCATTGAGCTTGTGCGTGATGAAGACGATCGTCGTGCCGGTTGCCGTCAGGGACCGGATGATCCCGAACAGCTCCTCGGTCTCGTACGGCGTGAGCACGGCGCTGGGCTCATCCAGCACGAGGATGTCGCTGTGCCGGTAGAGCGCCTTGAGGATCTCCACCCGCTGGCGGACGCCGACGGGGAGGTTCTCGATCTTGGCGTCGGGGTCGACATCGAGCCTGTACTGATCCGACAGCTCGACGATCCGCTTCCGGGCCGCGGCCCGATTGAACGTCCCAACGCGGTTGGTGACCGTCTCGGCGCCGAGCGCCACGGCCTCCACGACGTCGAACACCGGGACGAGCATGAAATGCTGATGGACCATCCCGACGCCGGCGTGGATCGCCGCGGCGGGACCATCGAACGTCCGCTCTTCGCCGTCGATGAAGATCTGACCCGAGTCCGGCCGATACAGCCCGGACAGGATGTTCATGAGCGTCGTCTTGCCGGCGCCGTTCTCGCCCAGCAGGCCCAGGACCTTGCCCCGGTCAGCCGAGATCGAGATCGCGTCGTTGGCGAGGACGCCGGGGAACCGCTTGGTGATGTCGCGCAGTTCGAGCCGCATCAGCTGGGCCCTCGAGGGTAGTGCGAGACCGCCCCCGGCCCGCGTGGCGGGCCGGGGGCGGCCGTTGTGGCTCTACGGTCGCACGCGCCTGACTAGCAGCCGCCGCCGAGGTAGGTGCAGACCTTGACGCTGCCGTCAATGATCGCAGCCTTCAGCGCGTCGATCTCGGACTTGGTCTCGGCCGAGATCTGGGTGTCGAACTCGTGGAACGGCGACAGGAGGACGCCGTTGTTGGCGAGCGTGCCCGAGTAGTCCTCGCCGCCGAGGTCACCACCCGAGGTCTTCTTGATGACGTCGAGGACCGAGACGTCGATGGCCTTCTGCGCCGAGGTCAGGATGGCACCTGCCGACGACGGGATGGTGATCGCCTGGTCGTTGTCGACGCCGATCGCCCACTTGCCGGCCGCCAGCATCGCCTTGATGGTCCCGTTGCCGGTCTCGCCGGCGACCGGATGGACGATGTCGACGCCCTGGTCGAGGAAGATCTTGGCGAGCTCCTCGCCCTTGGACGGGTTGTTCCAGGTATCGGTGCTGCCGGTGCCGCCGACGAAGGTGCCCGCGTCGATCCTCGCCTGCTGCTCCAGCGAGCCGTCCCAGCCGACAACCTCGACGTTGGTGCCCTTCTTCTCGTTGTGGTACTTGACGCCGGCGTAGAAGCCGTCCATGAACCGGGTGACGCCCGGGAACGCCAGGCCGCCGAATGTTGCGACCTTGCCGGACTTGCTCCAGCTCGCCGCCAGGTAGCCGGCGAGCATCGCGGCCTGGTCGACCTGGTAGTCGAGGCCCGTGAAGTTCGCGGGAACGCCAGGAGGCGGATCGTCCGCGGTGCCGGGGGTGAAGTCGTCACCCGCCGAGTTCCACGTGGCGTCGACCTGTCCGAACGCGATGGTCGGGTTGGCGAGCGTCGCCTTGGCCGTCGCCGATCCCTGCAGGAAGCCGACCGTGATGATGGTCTTGCAGCCTGCGTCGAGCAGGCGCTGGATGTTGCCCTCGTAGTCCGTGGAGTTCTTCGCCTCGGCAGACTGGGTCACGAACCCGAGCGCTGCCGCATCGTCAAGACCCTTCTTGGCGAGGTCGTTGAAGCCCTTGTCGCCAAGCCCACCCGTGTCGAACGCGACGCAGGACTTGGCCGCGGCAGGCGTGGCCGGGGCGGTCGTGGCCCCGGTGCCCGAACAGGCGGTGATCAGGATGGCTGACGCCGCGCCGAGCGCGAGCAGCCGCTTTGTGACCTGCAACGTGCACTCCTCCATTGATCCCGAGCACCCCTCGGCTGAGGGCCGGGTCGAGCCGTAGAGTACGCGAAGAATCGGTCGTGCGCGATGCCTGCACCACAATCTTCGGGCACGATTCCGCTGGTTCAGAAGAGCTCGGCTCGCGACCATGCAGGACGGCGTCGCCGGGCATTGACAGGGGCTCGTTTGCGATGACGGTTCGGGACGCGGATCAGGAGCGTGTGGCGACGCTGATCGAGATCGCCGAGGGCCGGTTCGCGATCCCCTTGCTCGATGACGATGGCATCCGCGACCTGCTCCGGTCGGGGCCCCGGATCGCGGTCGTCGGGGCTTCCGCGAACCCCATCCGGCCGTCGCTGGGCGTGATGCGCGCCCTGCGCCGCGCCGGGTACGACGTGGTGGCGGTGAGCCCGCGCGAGACCGAGATCGACGGCCTGCCGTGTTACCCGAGCCTGACCGCTGCCGTCGCCGCGACCGGACGTGTCGACGTCGTGGACGTCTTCCGCCGCTCCGACCAATGCGCCGCGCACGCGCGCGAGGCGGTCGCGGCAGGGGCACGGTGCCTGTGGCTGCAGCTCGGGATCGCCAACGCCGAGGCGGCGCGGATCGCGCACGACGCGGGCCTGTCGGTCGTGATGGACCGGTGCACGATCGTCGAGCACCGCCGGCTCGCGGCCTGAGCGCCGGTCGCCCGGGCATACTGGCCCGGTCCGTTCCCCCGGAGGTTCCGATGCCCCAGATCCACCTCCATGCCGAGCCCGGCGACTATGCACCGATCGTCCTCCTGCCGGGCGATCCCAACCGCGCGACCAGGATCGCGGCGCGCTTCGACGGCGGCGAGGCGGGCGGGCGGCTTGTGACGTCGCATCGAGGCCTGCTCGGGTACACGGGCAAGGTCGACGGGGTCCCGGTGTCCGTCCAGACCACGATGATGGGCGCTCCGACCACCTCGATCGTCGTCGAGGAGCTCCTGATGCTCGGGGTGACCACGTTCATCCGGGTGGGCACGACCGGCGGCTTCGGGCGGACGGCGATCGGCGACGTGGTGGTGGCCATGGCGGCCGCGGCCAACACCGGTGTCGGCGACGTGCTCGGCGGCGGTGAAGCGACGGCACCGACGGCCAGCCTCGACGTCGTCCTTGCGCTGGTCGACGCGGCGCGCGCGGAGGGCCTCACGACGCACGTTGGCCCCATCGTGACCGGTGACGTGTTCTACGACCCGAGCCCGGGCGGTTCGGGTCGATGGGGCGGGCGGGGTTACTTGTCCGCTGAAATGGAGACGGCCGCGCTCTACCTCATCGCGATGCGCGAGCAGGGCAAGGGCCGCCCCGTGCGCGCCGGCTGCATCCTGACCGTGTCCGACGTGATCGCGGACTCGGCCGAGGGCGGCGAGACGCGCGAGGGCGGCGCGGAGACGTGGTTCCGGCCCCCCGAGGACGAGGTCACACGCCGGGTCGACCTGACCATCGGGGCGGCGCTCCGGGCCGCGGTGGCGCTCGGCCGGGGCTGACCGCCCACGAGTGAGCCTCAGCTCACGAACGAGAGGCCCAGCTCGAAGTCCGCCACCAGGTCGTCGATGTCCTCGCAGCCGACCGACACGCGGATCAGCCCGTCGCGCTTGGGCTGCGGGTAGACGAGGGTGAACACGTCGCCCAGGCTGACGCCGATGTCGCACAGCCGCAGGTGGTCGGTAAACGCGGCCATCCCGGTCACGCCGCCACGAGGCTTGAACGTGACCATCGCGCCGTACCCGTCGCCGAGCATGCGCGTCGCCACCGCGTGGTCCGGGTGCGAGGCCAGGCCCGGGTAGCGGACCCACTCGACGCGCGGATCAGCCTCGAGGAAGGCCGCCAGCCGCGCGGCGTTCGCTGACCCGGCCGCCGCACGCAGCGGCAAGGTCCGCACGCCGCGCAGCACGAGGAAGCTCGCGAACGGGCTCGCCGCCTGCCCGAATGTGTCGGTCTGCTTGCGGATGCGCGCGATCAGCGATGCCGGTCCCGAGACCACGCCCGAGACGGCGTCGCCGTGGCCCGAGAGGTACTTGGTCGCGGCGTGGAGCACGAGGTCCGCGCCGTGCTCGAGCGG
>DATDJA010000329.1:0-4244 GCA_036520795.1 Candidatus Limnocylindrales bacterium | reverse complement strand
GATCCCCGCGAACAGGCCGATGCGGTCGCCGAAGCCCGGCTGCTTGGCGACGTAGACCGCCATCGTCTGGGCCATCGCCTCGACCTGGAACACACCCGGCATCACCGGCAGGCCCGGGAAGTGACCCTGGAAGAACCACTCCGTCGCCGTGACGGCTTTGATCCCGACGATCCGCTTCGCCTCGGGGTCGTACTCGACGATCCGGTCGACGAGCAGCATCGGCCAGCGGTGCGGGATGAGGGCCTCGATCTCGCGCACCGAGTGGACGGTGCCGCTGGTGGGGGCGTCGGGCAGGGCAGTGTCGGTCACGTGGAACTCCAGGCGGGGATGGACAGAGTGTCGCGCGCGGCCGGGCCATCGACCACGCCCTTCGTTGCAGGCCTGCAGTCGCGGCCGGTCACGTGCGCACGGCTCCGGCGAGGAACGCCGCGCCGCCGACGCGATCCAGCAGGTTGGTGGTGAACTTGCCGGCGAGGAACGGCTCCGAGACGAGCAGCGCGCGGTGGATCTCGGCGTTGGTCACGACGCCCTCGATGACGAGCTCGTTGAGCGCCGCGTGCCCGCGCGCGATGGCGGCCTCGCGGGTAGCTCCCCAGACCACGAGCTTGCCCAGCAGCGAGTCATAGAACGGCGGCACCTCGTAGCCCGCGTAGGCGTGCGTGTCGAACCGGACGCCGGGTCCGCCCGGCGCGTTGAACCGCTCGATCGTGCCCGCGCCGGGCCGGAAGTCGTGCTCCGGGTCCTCGGCGTTGATCCGGAACTCGATCGCGTGGCCCCGCTGGGGGACGTCCTCCTGGGTGAAGCCCAGGGGCTCACCCGCGGCGATCCGGATCTGGGTTGCGACGAGGTCGATGCCTGTGAGCATCTCGGTCACCGGGTGCTCGACCTGGATGCGGCAGTTGATCTCGATGAAGTAGGCGTTGCCGTCGTTGTCGACGAGGAACTCGAGCGTCCCGACGTTCTCGTAGCCGGCCGCGACAACGGCACGGATCGCGCGCTCGGAGAGCTCGCGACGGCCGGCCGCGCTCATCGCCGGGGACGGCGACTCCTCGAGGATCTTCTGGTGGCGACGCTGGACCGAGCAGTCGCGCTCCCAGAGGTGCACGCCGTGCCCGAACCGGTCGACCGCCACCTGCACCTCGACGTGCCGGTTGTCTTCCAGCCAGCGCTCGAGATACAGCGAGTCGTCGCCGAACGCCGCGCGCGCCTCGGACCGGCAGATCGGCAGGACCGCGGCCAGCTCCCGCGGGGAGCGGACCATGCGCATGCCCTTGCCGCCACCGCCCGCGGACGGCTTGACGAGCACGGGATAGCCGATGCGCTCGGCCTCCTCGAGCGCGTGCGCCTCGTCGCCCAGGAGGCCCGAGCCCGGGATCGTGGGCAGGCCGTGGTTCGCGAGCAACCGGCGCGTCTCCTCCTTCGAGGCGAACCGTTCGAGGACGTTGGCCGGCGGGCCGATGAACGTCAGGCCGTGGGCGCGAACGGCCTCCGCGAACGCGTCGTCCTCGGACAGGAAGCCGTAGCCCGGGTGGACCGCGTCACAGCCGGTGACGAGCGCGGCGGAGATCAGCGCGGGCGCCGAGAGGTACGAACGCCTGGCATCGGCCGGGCCGATGCAGATGGCCTCGTCCGCGAGCATCGCCGGCAGCGAGCGGCGGTCTGCCTCGGAGTAGGCGACGACCGCCTCGATGCCGAGCGTCCGGCAGGCCCGCAGGATGCGCAGGGCGATCTCGCCGCGGTTGGCGATGAGGACGCGGCTGATCATGCGGAGGCCTCGCCGCCGGCGCCGGGCGCGTCATCGGCCGCCGGTGCGTCGTCGGTCTCGACGGTCACGTCCGACTCGACCGCCGCGACCTCCTCGCCGTACTCGACCACGTCCCCGGCCCCGGCGAGCACCTCGACCAAAGTCCCATCGATCGGCGAGATCACGTCCTGGCCGATCCCCAGCAGGTCAACGCTCGCGATGCGATCGCCCGAGCGGACGCGCGCGCCGGGCTTGACGTCCGGCCGGAAGACCCCGACCGCGGGCGAGGTCACCATGGTCCGGCGCGGCACGGCCGGCGCCGCTCCGGCCTGCGCCTGCGAAGCACCCGATGCCGTCGGTGTCGTCTCGCGACCACGGCCCTCGCGGTCGGCGTGCGATCCGAGGCGCGGCCGGTCCGCGCGCCGGGGCGCCGACGCGGCCGCCGGGTTCGAACGGCGCAGGCGGATCCGCCAGTCGCCCTCGCGGACCTCGAGCTCACCGAGCCCGCTCGACGAGAGCTTCTGCACGAGCGCCGGCACCAGCGACTCGGACAGCTGGGCGAGGCTTGCGTGATCGGCCCTGCGCTGAGCGGGGGTTCGGTCGCCGGTTGGGCGCGGTTCGGGCATGCGCTAGACGTCCTCGCGGGCGGGTGGCTCGTCGCGGCGGCCGACGGGGAGCGGGGCCGGGATCGCCCGCTGGCCCGCTTCGAACAGGCTGCGCAGGCGGTCCGCCAGGCCGGGCCGCGGTGGGATGGTGGGCGTTGGCGCCGGACCCTCGATCTCGTCGAATGCGCCGAGCGAACGGTACCGGTGATAGCGCGCCTCGACCAGCGCATCGAGCGGGATGGCCGACAGGCGGTCGAGCTCACGCACGATCGCCGACTTGAGGCGTCGGGCCGTCTCCGCCGGGTCGGCCTGGGCGCCGTCGGCGGGCTCGGGGATCACCTCGTCGATGACGCCCAGCCGCTGCTGGTCGATCGCGCTCATCTTCATCGCCAAGGCCGCCGTGGCGGCCTCGTCGGAGGTCCGCCACAGGATGCTCGCGCAGCCCTCGGGCGAGATCACGGAATAGACCGCGTTCTCGAGCGCCAGCACCACGTCACCGACGGCGATCGCGAGCGCGCCGCCGGAGCCGCCTTCCCCCGTGATGATGGTGACGATCGGCGTCCGCAAGCGGGTCATCAGGCCGACGGACCGGGCGATCGCCTCGGCGATCCCGCGCTCCTCGGATTCGGGGCCCGGGTGGGCGCCCGGCACATCGACGAACGTCACGACGGGCAGCCCACAGCGCTCGGCGAGCTCCATGAGGCGCATCGCCTTGCGGTAGCCCTCGGGGTGCGGCATCCCGAAGTTGCGCCGCACGTTCTCCTCGGTGTCGGCGCCCTTCTGCTGGCCGATCACGACGATCCGCCGGCCCTCGATGCGGGCGAAGCCGGCCACGATCGCCTCGTCGTCGCCGAACAGCCGGTCGCCGTGAAGCTCGACGAACTCGTCGGCGATCTCGGCGATGAACTCGAGGATGCGCGGCCGGCGCAGGTTGCGCGCCAGCTGGACCCGCGCCCAGACGATCGCCTTCTCGTCGACGGGCGGCGGAACAGGCGCGTTCTCGCGGCCCTCGGCGCTCTCGCGCGTGCGCCCGCGGATCCGGTCAACCACGGGTGGCCTCCGCATGGACAGGTGCGAGGAAGCGCAGCACCTGGGCCAGCTCGCGCCGCAGGTCCGGGCGCTGGACGACCCGGTCCACGAAGCCGTGGCGGTACAGGAACTCCGCCCGCTGGAAGCCCGGTGGCAGCTCCTGGCCGATCGTCGCGGCGCCCACGCGCGCGCCGGCGAACCCGATCAGGGCATTGGGCTCGGCCAGGTTCACGTCCCCCATCGCCGCGTACGAGGCGAACACCCCGCCCGTGGTCGGATCCGACATGACCGACACGAACGGGACACGCGCCGCCCGCAGCCGCTCGAGGGCGGCCATCGTCTTGGCCAGCTGCATCAGCGCCAGCGTACCCTCCTGCATGCGGGCGCCGCCGGACGCCGAGACAATCACCAGCGGCACGCGCTCTTCGAGCGCCGCCTCGGCCGCGCGGGCCACCTTCTCGCCTACCACCGCGCCCATGGACCCGCCCATGAACCCGAAGTCCATCACGAGGATCGCGATCCGCTGGGCCTCGATTCGCCCGAACCCCCAGACCGCGGCGTCGCGCAGCCCTGTCGCAAGCTGGGCGGCGGCGATGCGATCCGGATAGGCCTTCTGGTCGACGAACGAGAGCGGGTCCACCGAAACCAGGCCGGCGTCCCGCTCCTCGAAGGAGTCCTCGTCGAGCAGCTGCGAGATGCGGACCGGCGCCGGCAGGCGGAAGTGGTGGCCGCACGACGGGCACACGCTCATCGCCTTCTCGAGCTGCTTGTTGAACAGCTGCTCCTGGCACGACGGGCAGCGCGTCCACATCGCCTCGGGATAGGCCTCGCGGCGGGAGCCGAAGGTCGGGAAGCGGCGGGGCATC
>DATDJA010000328.1:0-3922 GCA_036520795.1 Candidatus Limnocylindrales bacterium | reverse complement strand
AAGGACGAGCCGGTGGTGGTCTATGAGCCGCTCGGGCTCGAGGCCGAGGTCGGCAAGGCCCGGGCCGAGGAGCTGAAGCTCTGGGCCCAGGCGCTCAAGGCCTATCGCAGCAAGGCGTGGGAGCAGGCGGAACTTGTGCTCTTCAACCTGCAGCGGCTCTACCCGGCGGCGCCACTTTATTCCTTTTACTCTCAGCGAGTTGCGCGGTATCGTGCCGATCCTCCGCCGCCCGGATGGGACGGCGTGACCACCTTCGACACGAAGTAGACGATTCCAAGCACACGCGAATGAGGATTCGAGTCCTCGGCTGCAGCGGCGGGATCGGTGGGCGGCACCTCCGCACCACCTCGATGCTGCTCGACCGCGACATCCTGATCGACGCCGGCACGGGCGTGTGCGACCTCACGCTCGCCGAGCTGACGCCGATCGACCACGTGTTCCTCACCCATTCCCACCTCGACCACGTCGCCGCGATCCCGTTCATGGTCGACACCGTGGGCCAGATGCGGGACGAGCCGCTGACCGTGCACGCGATCCCGGCGACGATCGAGATCCTGAAGAACCACATCTTCAACTGGTCGATCTGGCCGGACTTCACCCAGATCCCGAGCGCCGACCGCCCGTTCCTGCGCTACGAGCCGATCGAGCTCGGCGCCTCCGTCGACCTCGGGGCGGGGCGCACGATCACCGCGCTGCCGGCGAACCACGTCGTGCCGGCGATCGGCTACCAGCTCGACAGCGGCAAGGGCAGCCTCGTCTTCACCGGCGACACCACCACCAACGACGAGCTCTGGACGCTCGTAAACAAGATCGCGAACCTGAAGCACCTGATCATCGAGTGCGCGTTCTGCAACCGCGAGAAGCAGCTCGCCATCATGTCGAAGCACCTGTGTCCGAGCATGCTCGCCGAGGAGCTCGCCAAGCTCGAGCGGAGCTGCGACATCTTCATCACCCATCTCAAGCCGGGCGAGATCGAGCTGACGATGGAGGAGATCGAGGAGTACGCCGGCCAGTACCGGCCGCGGATGCTCCAGAACAACCAGGTCATCGAGTTCTAGGTGATCCGGGTCTAGCAGACGAACCATGGCCAACGGGAACGTAAGCATCCAGATCCTCAAGGGCCTCGAGCCCCTCTCGGCGCTGTCGACGCAGCGGCTGACCGAGCTCGGGGAGCTCTGCGTCGTCGAGCGGGTCAGCAAGACGCTCGACCCGTTCCGCGTGAAAGGGGTCGCCGGCCAGCTCGTCTTCCTGCTCAAGGGGGAGCTCGCGCTCATCCTCGGCAACTCCAGCTCCGAGGTGGTCGTGGGCGGGACCTCCGAGGCGCGCCACCCGCTCGGGCGCAAGACCCCGTTTGCGTCGGCCAAGGCGATCACCGACATCGAGCTCGTCCGGATCGACGAGGACCTCCTCGACATCATGGTCACCTGGGACCAGCTCGCCGCCGCGGACAAGACCGGCGCGCGCGCCGCCGAGCCCGGGGTGAAGTCGATGAGCAACTGGGCGATCCTGTCGGGCGTGTTCAGCATCAACAACCTCAAGTCGGGCGCGTTCGCGCAGCTCCCCACCGCGCACATCAACGAGATGCTCAAGCGGTTCCAGCGGGTCGGGGTGAAGCGCGGGCAGGTCGTGATACGCGAGGGCGACGCCGGCGACTACTACTACGTCGTCGAGTCCGGCAAGTGCCTGGTCGAGCGCAACGTCGGCGGCGTGTCGATGAAGCTCGCCGAGCTGAAGGGCGGCGACGCGTTCGGCGAGGAGGCGCTGGTCGCGAACGCGAAGCGCAACGCCACCGTCACGATGCTCGCCGAAGGCTCGCTCTTCCGGCTGGCGAAAGAGGACTTCAACGAGCTGCTCAAGAAGCCGCTGCTCCAGAGCGTGACGATGGAGCAGGCGCGGGCCAAGGTCGGCGGCGGCGGGCAGTGGATCGATACGCGCTACCCGTCCGAGTACCAGTACGACAAGCTCCCGGGTGCCATCAACATCCCCCTCTCGGAGGTCCGGAACGCGGTCAAGGTGCTCGACCGCACCCGGGAGTACATCCTCTACTGCCAGAGCGGCCGCCGCAGCTCGGCGGCGGCGTTTCTGCTGGCGCAGCGCGGGTTCCGGGCGTTCGTCCTGGAGGGCGGGCTGCGGGGCGGGGCGGCGGGCGCGGACTGACCGGCCTGAAGGCGCGCAGTGCCTCCGGCCCGGGTCTTGCATACGACCGGCCGCGTATGTTCCCGACTGGCGGGCGCGGGCGCGCCCGCGAGGGTACGACAGGATCCTCGGGGGTCGTTGTTTCGCTTGAAAAAAGCCCTGAGGAGAGGCGGCGCACGGTTGCTCGCACGCGGGGCGGACGTTAAATTCCATACTTGCCCTCGCGGGCGCCACGGCGCCCGGGAGGGCGCTTTGTCGTCCGCGCCAGGCGGCGCGTCGACGGGTTCGACGGTCATCCGACAGGACGTGATGCCATGAGCGCAGTGCTTAGCCCCCATTCGACCTCCGGCGGAGACGTCAACAGCCGGCTCGCGTTCCAGAAGACGCTCCAGACCGTCACCAACCGGATCCACGCCACCAACAACGTGGACGAGATCATGCTGGAGGTGTCGAGCGACATCTGCAGCCTCTTCAACGCCGACCGGCTCACGATCTACATCACGGCCGAGGACAAGGCGTCGATCATCTCCAAGGTCAAGACCGGCCTCAACTCGTTCCGCGACCTCAAGCTCCCGCTCGCCGAGCACTCGATCGCCGGCTACGTCGGGATGTCGCGGAAGATGCTCAACCTCCGCGACGTCTACGACGACGTCGAGCTGAAGGGCCACAACCCCAACCTGCGCTTCCTGCAGGAAGTGGACAAGCGGACCGGCTACCGCACCAAGCAGATGCTGGTGGCCCCCATCCTCGACGCTCCCGCGGGCGACCTCCTCGGCGTCGTGCAGCTGATCAACAGCAAGGCGGGCGCGCCGTTCAGCCCGCTCGCCGAAGAGGGCATGGTCGAGCTGTGCAAGACGCTCGCGATCGCGCTCAAGCAGCGCTCGAAGCTCGCGATCCCGAAGTCGAAGTACGACTTCCTCGTCGCCGACGCCGTGATCTCGGCCGCCGAGCTCGAGACCGCCGCGCGCACGGCGCGCAAGAAGGCGCTCGACATCGAGACGGTGCTGGTCGAGGAGTCCAACGTCAAGGCGGCCTCGATCGGCGAGGCGCTCGCGAAGTTCTTCGGCGTCAAGTACGAGCCGTACAAGGCCGACCGCGTCAAGCCGATGGACCTCCTCAAGAACCTCAAGCGCGAGTACGTCGCCGAGCACCAGTGGTGCCCGCTCGAGGAGAACCCGCAGGGGCTGCTCGTGATGTGCCTCGACCCGGAGCGGGTCAAGGCGTCGCGGGTCGTCAACAACATCTTCCCGAAGGCGCGGATCAAGTACGTCGTCACCACGCTCAAGGAGTTCAAGGACACGCTCGACTCGTTCTTCGGCGCCGCCGCCGACCTCGGCGACATCGGCGACCTGCTCGAGGGCCTGACCCCCGAGGACGAAGGCGACCCGAACGCGACCGACGACCTCTCGGCGGCGGCCGACAACGAGCTGGTGAAGCTCGTGAACAAGATCATCGTCGACGCCTACCACCAGGGCGCCTCCGACATCCACATCGAGTCCTACCCCGGCAAGGCGAAGACCGAGATCCGGTTCCGCCGGGACGGGACGCTCGCGCCCTACATCGAGGTGCCGGCCTCCTACCGGAGCGCCCTCTGCGCGCGCCTCAAGATCATGTGCGACCTCGACATCTCCGAGCGCCGCAAGCCGCAGGACGGCAAGATCAAGTTCAAGAAGTTCGGTCCGCTCGACATCGAGCTGCGCGTGGCCACCATCCCGGTGCAGGGCGGCGTCGAGGACATCGTGATGCGTATCCTCGCCGCCGGCGAGCCGATCCCGCTCGACAAGCT
>DATDJA010000327.1:0-6347 GCA_036520795.1 Candidatus Limnocylindrales bacterium | reverse complement strand
AGATCATCGTTCGCGGCTGGCCGGAGGACTCGCGCTGGAGACGGCGGGTGTCCGCGATCCTCACTGACAGCGTGCCCGACCTCGTCGGGCGGATCGGGCTCCCATGGCCGGTCGACGGGCCGCTCAACGTGCTCGAGGTCCACACGCCGCTGCTCGAGGGGTACGCGGGCTTCTACGATCCCAAGAGCGACGAGATCACGATCAGCGAGAACCTCGACGACCTCACGATCGTCCACGAGGCCTCGCACGCGTGGTTCAACAGCGGCCTGTTCACCGACCGCTGGGTCAACGAGGGGCTGGCCGAGGAGTACGCGGCCCGCGTGCTGGCCGCCGAGACGCGGGGCCAGGTCGACCCGGCGAAGGTCAAGCGGTCCGACAAGGCGGCCTTCCCGCTCGCGAACTGGTCGCCGCCGGCGCCGATCCGCGACACGCAGGCCGACGCGCGGGAGCAGTACGGCTACGACGCGGCGTGGACGGTGATCCGGGCGATCGTCGACGAGACCGGCGAGGACGGGATGCGGCGGGTCTTCCGCGCGGCCGAGGACGGGACGACGGCCTATGCCGGGGACGGCGCACCCGAGCGCGCCGCGCTGCCCAACGACTGGCGCCGCTTCCTCGACCTCACCGAAGAGCTGGGCGGCGCAACCACAGCCACCGACCTGCTCGCGACGTGGGTCCTGCCCTCGCGCGACGTGGCGCAGCTCGCCGATCGCGCGGCGTCCCGCGCCGGGTACCGCACGCTCGTTGGCGACGAGGCCGGTTGGGCCGCGCCGCCGGCGGTCCGCCTCGCGCTCGACAAGTGGGCGTTCAACGAAGCCGACGCCCGGATCGCCGACTCGGCCGCCATCCTTCACCAGCGCGACGGGATCGACACCCGTGCCGCGTCCAACGACCTCGACCCGCCGCCGGACCTCGAGGCGGCCTACGAGACCGCCGGGACGGCCGCCGATCTCACGGCCGCCGCCGATCTCGCGGCCGGTACCCAGCGGTCGCTCGACGACGTGGTCGCCGCATCCGGCGCGGCCGGCGCACCGCGAGACTGGCTGACGACGCTCGGCCTGAGCGGCAAGGATCCCGACGCCGACCTCGCCGCGGCCCGCGCCGCGTGGGAGGCAGGGAACCTGACCGAGGCGACCGAGCGGGCGGCGCTTGTCTCGGGAACGCTCGCGGTCGCGGCCGAGGCGGGTCGCGGCCGGGCGATGGTGATCGCCGTCGTGTTCGCGATCGTGATCGTGCTGCTCGCGGTCCTCGTCCTCGCCTGGATCGTCCGGGTCCGCCGTCGACACCGGCAGGTCGCGATGGCGGCGGTCGCCCCGGCCGAACCGGGTTGGATGGCCCCGCCGCCCGAGCCGCCCGGACCGCCGGCCCCGCCCCCCGGCTGACGGGCCTGGGCGTCAAAGCCCCGTGACGACGCGATCTCACGGTCCATGGCAGGATCGCCCGATGGACGAGGAGACGGGCCTGCCGGCGGACGATCAGGAGTCCGCGTACGACCTGCTCCAGCGAGGCCAGGGTCTGCTCCGGCGACGCCACAACGCGCAGGCCGCGATCGTGCTCGAACGGGCCGCGCGGCTCGAGCCGGGCAAGGCGTCCATCCTCGAGGCGCTTGGTCGGGCGTACTTCAACTCCGCCCAGATCGAGCCCGCACGGCGGACCTTCGAGGCCCTGATCGAGCTCGATCCGTCGGCTCCATACGCGCACTTCGCGCTGGGCCAGAGCCTCAAGCGTCTCGGCTGTGATCGGGAGGCGTGGACGCACCTCCGTCTCGCGGTCGCCCTGGCACCCTCGTCGGACCTCTACCGCTCCGCGCTGGCGCGGATGCCGGACCCGAGGCGCGACCCGGCCGGCTGATCGCGCCGCGCCAACGTTGTGCCTGCCGGGCAACGGTTTCGGGTCGAAGCGCTGCGTGGACCGCCGCTCGTCGCCTATCCGTGCCTCCAGAACACGGGAACGCTCCGAGAAAGCCAATGTGGGGGTCTTGGGGCCCCAAGTGTTGCCTGGGAAGCACGCTCGCGGCGACGCCGTTATCCAGCCCCGGACCTCGTTTCGTTGCCTTGGAGGCATACCTCGGCGCCAGCGGGGAACGTGCCTACGCCCGGCGCAGCCGGTCGAGCCACAGGATCCCGAGGATCGACTTCGCGTCGCCGAGCTCGCCGTTCTCGACCATCGCCACCGCCTCGTCGAGCGGCACGTGGCGCAGCTCGAGGCGCTCGTCCTCGTCGGGCGAGAGGCGATCGTCGGAGGCTCCGACGCCGGCGATCCCCGTCGCCAGGTACAGGTGCATCAGCTCCGAGGCGAACCCCGGGGCCGTCCAGAACGAGGCGAGCTTGCGCCACGTGGCGGCGCGGTGACCGGTCTCCTCCTCCAGCTCGCGTCGCGCGGCGCCATCGGGGTCCTCGGTGACGCCATCGTGCACGTCGAGCGTGCCCGCCGGGATCTCGAGCAGGGCGCGGCCGGCGGGGACGCGCCACTGGCGGACCATCAGCAGCCGGTCGGCGTCGTCGAGCGCCAGGACCGCCACGGCACCCGGGTGGCCCACGACGTCGCGCGTCCCGCGCGAGCCGTCGGCGCGCTCGATGGTGTCGACGCGGAACTCCATGTACCGCCCGCGGTGGATCAGCTCGGACGCGACGACGCGTTCCTCGAGGGGGTCGGACATGCGGTCTCCGATCAGCAGGAAGCCGGCCCGTCGCGGCGGCGGGCCGGCTTCGATTGGCGCGCTGAATGGCGCGTGGGCGCGACCGCCGTCAGGCGGCGGCCACCTCGCGCAGCTTGGCCACGGACAGGCCGGAATCGACGGCGAACAGGTGCAGCTTCTCGGCCGGGAGCCGCAGCTGGACCACGTCGCCCGGCCGAACGCGATGGGACGAGTCGACGATCGCGACGACCTCGCGGCCGTCGACCGTGACGTGGAGCAGCTCCTCGTTGCCGAGGTACTCGACGACGTCGGCCGTGCCCTGCATCGATGCGAACGGGGCCGGGATCTCGGTCAGCTCGAGGTGCTCGGGCCGGAAGCCGGCGATCACCTTGTTGCCGGCGGCCGCCAGGCCCTCGCGGTAGTGGGCCGGGACCGGGAAGCGGGTCGAGCCCTGGACCAGCTCCGCGCCTGCGCCGGCGGGGACGTCCAGCTCGATGAAGTTCATCGACGGGCTGCCGATGAAGCCGGCGACGAAGCGGTTGATCGGGCTGTCGTACAGCTGCTGCGGCGTGCCGACCTGCTGGAGCAGGCCCTCGCTCATGACCGCGATCCGCTGGCCCATCGTCATCGCCTCGACCTGGTCGTGGGTGACGTAGACCATCGTGGTCCCGAGGCGCTGGTGGAGGCGGGCGATCTCGGCGCGCGTCTGGACGCGCAGCTTGGCGTCGAGGTTGGACAGCGGCTCGTCCATGAGGAACACGGCCGGTTCGCGGACGATCGCGCGACCGAGCGCGACGCGCTGGCGCTGGCCGCCGGAGAGCTCCTTGGGCTTGCGGTCGAGCAGCTTCTCGAGCTGGAGGATTCCCGCCGCCTCGTTGATCCGGCGCTCGATCTCCGTCTTGGCGACCTTGCGCAGCTTGAGGCCGAAGGCGAGGTTGTCCCGGACCGACATATGCGGGTAGAGCGCGTAGCTCTGGAACACCATCGCGATGTCGCGGTCCTTGGGGGCGACGTCGTTGACGACCTTGTCGCCGATCCGCAGCGTGCCCTCGCTGATCTCCTCGAGCCCCGCGATCATGCGCAGGCTGGTCGTCTTGCCGCAGCCCGATGGACCAACGAGGACCATGAACTCGCCGTCGCCGATCTCGAGGTTCAGGTCCGACACGGCGACCACGTCACCGTACTTCTTGAACACGTGATCGAAGGTCACGGTCGCCATGAGATGCCTCCTGCCCGACGCAGTGCCATCGCGGGCTCATGCATCCGGCCGTCGAACGAGCGACGGACTCGGACGAGCCCCGTACGTGGTTCTGGTTCGGGTTGCGGGCATCGTACGGAACGGCGACGGGCGACGCAACGAACAAGCGCATTTCAACCCGCCGCGCAACCCGTGCGACGTATCGTTCCCGCATGACCGAGCACGACCGCGCCGGCACGCCGGCCCTTGCGTCAGACCTCGTCGATGTCGACGCCCTCGTGCGCGCCTACTCCGACGTTCGCCCCGATCCGGCCGTCCCCGCCCAGCGGGTCGCGTTCGGCACCTCGGGCCATCGCGGCTCGGCGTTCAAGGCCGCGTTCAACGAGGCGCACATCCTCGCGACGACCGAGGCGATCTGCCGCTACCGGCGTTCGCAGGGCTACCGCGGCCCGCTGTTCATCGGGCGCGACACGCACGCGCTCTCGGAGCCGGCCTGGCGCACGGCGCTCGAGGTGCTGGTGGCGAACGGCGTCGACGCGCGGGTCGACGTTGCGGACGGGTATACCCCGACGCCCGCGGTCTCGCACGCGATCCTGGTGGCGAACCGGGGTCGCACGCCGGCGGACGGCCTCGCGGACGGGATCGTCGTGACGCCGTCGCACAACCCGCCCGAGGACGGCGGCTTCAAGTACAACCCGCCCAACGGCGGCCCGGCCGATACCGACGTGACGCGCTGGATCCAGGACGAGGCGAACCGGATCCTCGAGGCCGGGGGTCGCGATGGCCTCGACGGCGTCGCCCGCACCTCGTTCGAGGGCGCGCGGGCGCGGGCGACCGGCCACGACTTCATGGGGGACTATGTCGCCGACCTCGGCAACGTGGTCGACATGGCCGCGATCGCGGGATCGGGGCTGCGGATCGGCGTCGACCCGCTGGGCGGGGCCGCCGTCGACTACTGGGGGGCGATCGGCGCGCGCTACGGGCTCGACCTGACCGTCACCAACCCGGCCGTCGACCCGACCTTCGGCTTCATGACCCTCGACTGGGACGGGCGGATCCGGATGGACCCCTCGTCACCGTTCGCGATGGCCGGCCTCGTCGGGCTGCGTAACCGGTTCGACCTCGCCCTGGGCAACGACGCCGACGCCGACCGCCATGGGATCGTCGTCCCGGGCACGGGGCTGATGAACCCCAACCACGTGCTGGCGGTCGCGATCGCGTACCTGTTCGGCGGGCACCGGGGGTGGGGGAGCGACGTCGGCGTCGGCAAGACGCTGGTGTCCTCGTCGATCATCGACCGCGTGGTCGCGGACCTGGGCCGGCGGCTGGTCGAGGTCCCGGTCGGCTTCAAGTGGTTCGTCGACGGGTTGGTGGACGGATCGATCGGCTTCGGCGGCGAGGAGAGTGCCGGGGCCTCGTTCCTGCGCCGCGACGGCAGCGTCTGGACCACCGACAAGGACGGGATCATCGCGTGCCTCCTGGCGGCCGAGCTCACCGCGGTCCTGGGGCGCAACCCGGCCGAGGTCTACGCGGGGCTGACGGACCGCTTCGGGGCCCCCGCCTACCGCCGGATCGACGCGCCGGCGACGCCCGAGCAGAAGGCGCGGCTGGGCCGGTTGGCGCCCGCCGACGTGACGGCGTCGGCCCTCGCCGGCGATCCAATCACGGCGATCCTCACCAACGCGCCCGGCAACGGCGCGTCCATCGGCGGCCTGAAGGTGACGACGGCCGAGGGCTGGTTCGCGGCCCGGCCGTCGGGCACCGAGAACGTGACCAAGCTCTACGCGGAGAGCTTCCGCGGCGAGGCGCACCTCGGCCGGATCCTCGAGGAGGCGGCGGCGATCGTCGCGGCGGCCGCGGCATAGCAGGGCGTCACGACTAGCCCGATCGGCGATGCCCGGGGAGGACCGTTGCGTCGCAGTCTCGACCGCGTTCGGTCAACGACACTTGGAGCCCAGCCAGCCTGCGACCCGTGAGCGGGCCGCCGAGGAGAACAGATGCCGGCCTCTACCGCACACCAGACCTGCCTCCAGTGCGGTTCGGTCGCCAGCTTCGCGGGCGCCAAGCTGTGCCGCCGATGTGGGCTGCCCTACGGCGCGGCGCCGCCGGCGAGCGCCCGCCTCGCGGAGTGCCCGGTCTGCTACCGCGTCAGCGACGACGACGGCCGCTTCCCGTCCGAGGTCCGGCCCGGCGCCCGCCTCGACATCAACGCCCATGTCGACGAGCACGAGCGGCGGCCGGTCGGCGACGACGCCTGGCTCGAGTCGCTGCGTGAGCACGACCGGATCCGCATCGGCCGGTGGTCGGCACCGTTCGACCTCGTCCGGCGCTACCTCGTCACGGGCGCGGTGGACGCGGGCCGCAACCGGCTGGCCCAGCACAACGCGATCGTCACGGCGATGACCCAGATCCAGCGCTGGGGCCGCGACCCCGACGTGTTCGGCGACCAGGAGGAGTGGCGCGCCGCGCGTGACGCGATCGCCGAGCTGATGGATCGCTACCACGCCCCCC
>DATDJA010000326.1:0-2156 GCA_036520795.1 Candidatus Limnocylindrales bacterium | reverse complement strand
GCGGTCAAGGTCCGGGCGTTCATCCGCTCCATCGACACGACTCGCGGGTCTTGCCGGAGCCGCTCGGCCAGCTGCCCGTACCCGACGTCGACGGCGAACACCCGGCTGGCGCCGCGCTCGAGCAGCACGTCGGTGAACCCGCCCGTCGAGGCGCCCACGTCGACACCGACCCTGCCCTCGACCGCGATCCCGAAGGCGTCCAGCGCCGCGATCAGCTTGTGGGCGCCGCGACTCACCCAGCGCTGACCCACCGCGACCGTGAGATGGGCGTCGTTCGCGACCAGGTCGCCGGCCTTGAGGTCCGTGCGCGCGCTGTCGCCGTCGCCCACCCGGACCTGGCCCGCCATCACGAGCGCCTGGGCCCGGGCGCGCGATTCCGCGAGCCCGCGGTTCACGAGCAGGAGGTCGAGTCGTGTTCGACGCGAGGTCGCCGTCGCCATCTGCCTATCGTGGCATACGGGCCCTTACCTGCGGCGCACCCGCTGCCGCCGGGCGTCGCCAAAGCGTCAGGCGTGCTTCGCGGCCGGTACCTCGAGGCCCAGCTGGGCGAGCGTCTCGTCGACCTGCGCCGTGAGGCCCGGCACGTCGAGGCGGATCAGGCGCCGCAGGTCGGTCACCGAGCCGTGGTCGACGAAGCGGTCGCCCGGGATCCCGATCGTGCGCACCGGGATCGAGCGGTACGACGGGTCGGCCAGCCGCGCCTCCTCGAACGCCTCGAGCACCGCGGACCCGAAGCCACCCGTCACGACGCTCTCCTCGAACGTCACCACGAGCGACTTGCCACGCGCCTGATCGAGGATCAGCTGGCGGTCGAGCGGCTTCACGAACCGGGCGTTGATGATCCCGACCGACCAGCCGCGCTCCTCGAGCGAATCGGCGACCTGGATCGCCCGACCGGTGATCGGGCCGAAGGTGACGAACAGGAGGTTGCGGCCCTCGCGCAGGACCTCGCCCCGGCCGACCGGCAGCACCTCGGCCTCGCGCTCCGGGACGCCGAACCCGGCGTCACGCGGGTAGTGCAGCGCGAACGGGTGGTCCTGGGCCAGGGCCGTCCGGAGCAGCGAGCGGAGCTCCTGCTCGTCGCGCGGGCTGGCGACCACGAGGTTGGGCAGCATCCGCTGGGCGGGAATCGTGAACATGCCCTGGTGGCTGGTGCCGTCCTCCCCCACGAGCCCCGCCCGGTCGACGGCGAGCAACACCGGGGCATCGTTCTGGCACACGTCGTGGACGGTCTGGTCGAACGCCCGTTGCAGGAACGTCGAGTACAGCGCGACGACCGGCCGCATGCCGCCCAGCGCGAGGCCCGTCGCCAGGGTGACCGCGTGCTGCTCCGCGATCCCGACATCGATGAAGCGCTCCGGGTACTGCGCCTGGAACTTGGCGAGGCCGGTGCCGGTCGGCATGCCCGCGGTGATCGCCACGATCCGGCGGTCCGTCGCGCCGAGCTCGACCAGCTCGCGGGCGAAGAAGGCTGTGTAGTTCGGCGTCTTGACGACGTCGGAAGCCTGGGCTGCCGGCGGCTGGGCGGCGCCCTCGGAGTTGTGCGCGGGCGTCCGTCGGTCGGCCATCACGGACGACGAGGGCGGCGCCCCGGCCTCCGCCTGGCGGCCGGTCGTCACCTGCGAGCCAGCCGCGGCTGCCGAGGCCATCGGGTCGCCGTTGATCTGGCCGGTGCCCATGCGCTCGTGCGCGTCGACCGCCTCGGGGACGGTGATCGGCGGCAGCGCAGCCCCGTGGAACGAGATCTGGTCGGTCTCCGCGGGCCGGAAACCCTTCCCCTTCTGGGTGCGGACGTGGACGATCACCGGGCCGGGAAGGGCGAGGGCGCGACGGAAGGTCTCCTCGAGCAGCGGCCGGTCGTGGCCGGGCATCACGCCGATGTAGGTGATCCCGAGGTCCTCGAACAGCTGGCCCGGCTGGGCGAACGAAACCACCGACTGGCGGAGCCGGCGCGACAGCTCGAGGACGCGCGGCCCGATCACCGGGATGTGCTCGGTCACCCGGTCGTACGCGGACTTGCTCTGCTGCCACGCGGTCGACAGCTTGATCTCGGAGAGGTACTTCGACAACGCGCCGACGGACGGGCTGATCGACATCTCGTTGTCGTTGAGCACGATCAGCAGCTGGCTCTGGCGGTGGCCGATGTCGTTGAGGGC
>DATDJA010000325.1:0-3450 GCA_036520795.1 Candidatus Limnocylindrales bacterium | reverse complement strand
GCCCCAAGGTGTCGGCCTCGCTCCAGCTGGACGGCGGGCGCATCCGCGGCACCGTGACCAACCAATCGGACCGGACGCTCATCGCGCCGGCCATCGTCCTCGGCTCGTCGGCCGCGACGCTGAAGGACCTCGCGCCGGGTGCGTCGGCCGAGGTCAACCTCCCGATCCTGTCGAGCAACTTCGACGGCCGCCAGCTCTCCGACACGGTCGTCGGTCCCTACAACTGGGACGGCGGGCAGATGAGCGAGAGCCAGCAGCGGCAGCTGATCCGGCGCTCGATCATCGATCAGCTCTCGTTCGACCCGATGACCGGCGCCAGCGGCGTCCTCCCGGGCGACTCCCCGACGCTCCTCGCATGGGGCAACGATCCGGTCACGCAGGCCGAGCTCGAGGGAGCCCAGGTCCGGCGCGAGGCCAACGTCCTGTACCAGATCCCGCTCGCCATGACGATCCGCGGCCGCAACACCTTCGCCGCCGACCTGCTGCGCAGCAGCGCACTTGACGTCAGCGCAAACTTCTTCAACAAGGATCCCTGGAACATCTCGTTCGGGATCGGCGAGGTGACGATGGCCTACCAGCCGCTGCCGTTCGAGGGCCGCCTCGTGCCGGAGCAGCTGGTCATCGCGATGGGCTTCGGCGGCGATGTCACCGGCCTGGGCGGCAAGCACGCGATCCTTCGCGAGCAGGCCCGATGCGACCCCGACGCCGACGGCTGCGCGCCGCCGCAGGACGGCATGCCGGAGCTCGAGATCCTCGACGTTCGCACGGGCACGTGGGTCCAGTTCGAGCACATGACGCCCGGCCAGGCCTCCGAGGTGGAGAACGCCGCCCGCTGGGTCGACCCCTCCACCGGCCAGGTGCAGGTGAAGTTCGTCAACGAGCGGCAGGACGGCATCGGCTTCCAGTTCAAGGTCGAGATCACGGGGACGGTCGAGTGACGGGCATCGTTCACGCGAGCGGCCTCGTCAAGCGGTACGACCGCACGCTCGCCGTGGCGGGCCTCGACCTCGACGTGGCCGAGGGCGAGATCTTCGGCC
The DNA here is from genome assembly GCA_036520795.1 of Candidatus Limnocylindrales bacterium. Taxonomy (GTDB): domain Bacteria; phylum Chloroflexota; class Limnocylindria; order Limnocylindrales; family CSP1-4; genus CAIXZV01. Next base: position 2,413 of record DATDJA010000325.1, on the reverse strand, counting down.
TCGTGGGCCCCAATGGAGCCGGCAAGACGACGACGCTGCGGATCCTCTCGACGCTGCTCGTCCCCGACAGCGGGGACGCCGAGGTGGGCGGCTTCTCCGTCCGCCGGAACCCCAACGACGTGCGGCGCGTCCTCGGGTTCATGCCGGACTCGTTCGGGGTGTACGACGACATGAAGGTCTGGGAGTACCTGGACTTCTTCGCCCGCTGCTACGGCATCCCGGCGGACCGCCGGCGGCGGATGATCGGCGACCTGCTCGACCTCGTCGACCTCGGGGCCAAGCGCGACACCTACGTCCAGGGCCTGTCGCGGGGCATGCAGCAACGCCTCTGCCTGGCCCACGCGCTGGTGCACGATCCCCGCGTGCTGCTCCTCGACGAGCCGGCCTCGGGCCTCGACCCACGCGCACGGGTCGAGCTGCGCGAGCTGCTGCGGGAGCTGCGGACGCTGGGCAAGACGATCCTCGTCTCGTCCCACATCCTCCCCGAGCTCGAGGAGCTGTGCACCTCGGTCGCGATCATCGACCGGGGCCAGGTCCTGGCCCAGGGCCGCGTCTCGGAGATCGAGCAGCGGTTGCGCGTCGGCGCGGTCTACCGGGTCCGTGTCCTCGGTGACGACGCGGCCATCGCGGCCGCCCAGGCCTGGTTCGCCCAGCAGCACAACGTCGTCTCCGCTCAGGTGCTGGAGGACGCGACGATCGAGATCGGGTTCCACGGCGACGACGACGGCGCGGCGGCGTTGCTGTCTGCCGCCGTGCGCGCGGACCTGCGGGTGGCCACGTTCTCCCGGGCGGCGAGCGACCTCGAGGAGCTGTTCCTCCAGGTCACCGCCCAGGATCCGATCGCCGCAGGGGTGCCGGCGTGACGACGATCAGCGCCCCGCCGACCCGACGCCTCGGCGCGCTGCGCGACGTCGGCACGGGCATCGCTGCCGTCGGCGTCAAGGAGCTCCGCGGGCGTATGCGCGGCCGGCGGGCGTTCATCGTCCTGACGGTCCACCTGTTGATCGTCGCGGGCTTCGCCTGGATGATCGAGACGCTGGCCGAACGCTCGTACACCGGTGGGTTCAACGGCAACAGCGTCTCGGCATCGGCCGAGATCGGGCGGCAGCTGTTCTCCGCCCTGATCATGCTGCTCACGCTGATCGTGCTCGTGCTCGCGCCAGCCTCGACCGCCGGCGCGATCAGCCTCGAGCGCGAGAAGCAGACGCTCGACCTGCTGACCACGACGCCGATCTCGTCGCTCGCGATCATCCTGGGCAAGCTGCTCTCCGCGCTGAGCTGGGTGTTCCTGCTGCTGCTCGCGTCGATCCCGGTCACCGCCCTCGTGTTCACGTTCGGCGGCGTGGGACCGGAGGACCTCGTGCGTGCCTACGTGATCCTGTTCGCGACCGCGATCGCGTTCGGGTCGATGGGCCTGTTCGTGTCCGCCTTCGTGAAGCGCACGCAGGCGGCCACCGTCATCAACCTGGTGCTGACGATCGTGCTCACCGCCGGGGCGACGTTCATCTTCGCGTTCTGGTCGGCGATGACGGCCAACGGGATGCTGCCCAACCAGGTGGTCGGCCGGAATGACTCCATCGTCGAAACGCTGACCCGGCGACCGCCCGAGGCGCTCCTGTACTTCAACCCGTTCGTCGCCCAGCTCGACGTAATCTGCGGCACCGAGACGGGCTTCGGTGGGACCTGCTCGATCATCGCGGCGATCACCGACTTCGACGCCGTCGTGAACGGCAACATCGGCGATCAGGGGTTCGGCATCGACAAGGACACGTTCTGGCCACGCGCCGTCGCGGCGATGCTGGTGGCGGCGGCGATGCTCGTGATGATGGCCGTCCAGTTCGTTGCGCCGACGCGCCGCTGGAGGCTGCGACGTCACCGGCCACGAGCCCCGACGCCGATCGAGGAGATCGCCTGATGGCGCGACGGTTTCGCCTCGGTCGTCCGCGCCGCGCCGAGCGTGCGTCCCACGTCGCGCCGGCTGCGGTGATCATCCCGGCCGATCCCGCCCGCCTCGGCGTTCCGCTCGATCCCGCGCTGACGGCGCTGCGGGCCGGCCTCGTCGGCCATCGACGGCGGCTGTGGCTCCGCCGCTCCGTGCGCCGCGCGTGGTACGTGCTCGCGGGCGTCGCCGTGGCGGTGGTGATCCTCGCCATCGCGATGCGCGTCGCGCCGCTCGAGTGGGCACCCCAGCTCGTCGCCGCCGTCCCGATCGTCGGGATGCTGATCCTGCTGGTCCTGATCGCGCGTGCCCGCCCGTCGATCGGCGAGACGGCCCTGGCGCTCGATGCCGAAGGCGGCTCGGGCGACGCCCTCGCGTCTGCGCTGGCGTTCGCGCAGTCCATGCCCGCGACGGCCGGCCCGCCCCCCGAGGGCGACGACGAGACGATCGTCGTCGGCGAGGGCTTCGAGCTGG
>DATDJA010000324.1:0-2315 GCA_036520795.1 Candidatus Limnocylindrales bacterium | reverse complement strand
TCCAGGTCCCACGCGTAGGTGAGCGGATGGCCCTCGGGGTCCGTCGAGCCGTCGCCGTCGAACGAGACCGTCAGGGGCGGAGGCCCGCTCAGCGGGCTGGCCGCGATGGTCGCCGTCGGGGGCAGGTTGACGGTGTACCGGATGCGCCGGATGCCGCCGTTGAGGTGCGGGTAGTACAGCGCGCCGTCGGGGCCCATCTTCAGGCCGACCGGAGTCAGGGCGGCCGGCTGGAAGCCCTGGATCGTGGAGGGATCGGGCACGCCGTTCGAGCCGGCCAGCATCACCCAGATGCAGTTCCGCGAGTAGTCGGCCCCGAACAGCGCGCCCTGGTAGGGCGCCGGGAACGCAGTTCCCGTGTAGAAGGCGAGGCCCGTGATCGAGGAGCTGACCGGCGCTGGGGGCTGGGCCGGTGGGCAGTCGTCGGGTGGCGCGATGTCGAGCGAGTGGCTGTAGGTCATGAACGGCGCCTGCACGGCATTGGACTGGCCGTAAAGCGTCTCGCAGATGTCGAGGTCCAGCGAGTCGTAGCCGGCCTGACGACCCGTGCCCTCGTAGCAGGGCCAGCCGAAGTTCACGACGCTGTTTGGGGTCGAATCGGTGATCCGGTCGACCTCTTCCCAGTTGTTCCAGCCGACGTCGCCGACCCAGATCTCGTCGGTGCCCGGCCGGAACGTGAACCGGAAGGGGTTGCGGAGGCCTTCGGCGATGATCCGGCGGGCGTTGGCATCGGCGTTGCCGAACAAGGGGTTGCCGGACAGCCCGGCGCCCGTGGCTGGGTCGACCCGGAGGATCGCGCCGTCGAGCGTGACCGGGTCGCCGCTGGTGCGAAGGTCCTGCGATCGGAGCGCCCCGCCGGCGGCAGTCGGCGGAGTCTGCGTCCCCCCGACCCCGCCCGGGGGATCGCCGCACGGGTTCAGCGGGCTGCCCTTCTGGCCGTAGTCGGCGACGGTGAAATCGGCGCCGTCACCGCCGCTGACATAGAGGGCGCCGTCGGGACCGAACGCCAGGTCGCCGATCGAGTGGCTGGGGAACTGCTGGCACCAGTCCTCGATCAGCACGGTCTCGCCGGTCGACACGTTGCCGCTCGCGGTGAGGCGCGAGACACGACTGGAGACCACGCACCCACTGGCCGTGGCGCCGGGCGGCGTCGGACAGCCATCCGCCGTCTGGCCGGCGGTCCCCCAGCGCGGCGCCGTGCCGCCGATCGCGGCGTCGAATGTGTAGGCGACGTAGACGTACGGCGTCGCCGGAAAGTTCGGGTCGAGGGCCAGCCCAAGCAGGCCCCGGTCCCAGAAGTTGTGGACCTGGGTGCGGAGATCCGCAAACAGTGTCGGCGTCGCGTCGGAGAGGTCGTCGAAGACGAGCACGCGGCCGCTTTTCTCCGTGACGAAGACGCGGCCGTCTGAGGCGAACGCGAGGTTGGTGGGGTTGGTCAGCCCGCCGAGAACGCTCTCGTCGACGAAGTTGGAAGGCAGGGGTGCCAGGGCTGCCGTTCCGGCCTCACGCGCGGGCGCGACCTCGGTCGCCAGCGAGGCCGGCGCAAGCGGGGCGAGCGCCACGAGGGCGAGCGCGACCGCGATCGCGGTCGACGTCCCACGCGCGCGCAAAGTACACCCGTTCGCGGGCATCCCTCTGTGCCGTCCCTTCCTCGACGGAGCCGCCACCCCCATCCGGCCGTGACCTCGCCGGGCGACGGCGCGCAGTATGACCCATCCGAAGTGCATCCAAGTGTTCGAATCCGACGCGCCGGTGCGTCTGCGCACCAAGGGCCCCGGGCGCCCTCAACGCCGGATTGACCACCGACCGCTCGCCAGGTCGACGTGCTGGCCGCGTTCGTCGCCGCTGGCGGATCCGTGGCTGGCGCCGCGCAGGCGGTCGGGGTTCGCCCGAGCACCGCGAAGCGCCATCTCGCCGACCTCCGCGCGCGCTCGGGCTTGACCACGGAGCAGCTGATCTACACCGGCCGGGCGCGCGGCTGGCTCATGGTCCCGAGCCTCGAGCCCAGCTGAATTCGCACCGGCCGAGCGCTGCGTTACCGCAACGATGTGCGGCAGTGATCACGAGTGCCAGCAGGAAGTTGCCGACCGACCGCGCAGGCTGGGACCCGCCGTGGGCTCGACCCGCTTCACCGGTCGCCCGGCGATCAGGCTCCCTGCACGACCGGCCCGAGGGCTTCGAGGATGAGGTCGAGCCCAAACTCGAACTCGTCGGCGTAGTCGAAGCCGGACGCGAGCAGCTCACTGCCGACACGCGCGAGGTTCGGGTACGCATCCGCAGGCACCTGGGCGACCACCGCTGACAGCTCCTCGGCGTTG
>DATDJA010000323.1:0-2995 GCA_036520795.1 Candidatus Limnocylindrales bacterium | reverse complement strand
CGAGGGTCGTGCTAGAGCCGACTCCGCAACCCGACACGAGGCCCGCGAGCGCGAAAACCAGCACTGGAATGGCCAGGAACGGGATCGCGCGACGCAGCTCGAGCATGGGCATGTGACGCTCAACTGGGCAGTTCGGTGACTGGCTGGCGAGCGACTTCCGGGCCTGGAGCGAGGGGATCCCCGACCTGGCCTGACTCAGCTGCCGGGCGCGAAGTCGGTGACGTCGAACGAGAACTCCTCGTCGAACATCTGGTCGTCGGGGTTCGCGTCGACGTGGGCGGGGAACCCGAACGCGGGGTCGAAGGTCACGTCGATCTCGTCCGCGTCCAGGTTCTCCTGCACTGTCTTGAACGCGGACTCGACAAGGAGCGGGTACCACTCGACGTCGCGCGGGTTGACCGCCGCCCCGTCCAGCCGGGTCACCGACGTGACCCGGCCGTCCACGACGCTCACGCGGATCGGGTCCCGGAACGGGCAGAAGCAGTTGTATTGGAGGGTGAGCTGGTAATCGTCGACGTCGTTGGAGGCCCAGCGCGCCTGCGCCGCCCGGAGCTCGCCGGCGAGAGCCGACCCGTTCGCGGGTGGCATCGGGATGAGGCTGCAGCCGGCAACAAGGAGCGCGCCGGCGATGAGCAGCGGCACCCGCCCCGCCATTAGCGCGACCGGCCCTGCACGAGCTTGGTGACGGCGATCCGGATCTCATCGTCCCGGGCGGCGAGATCGGGGTCCACGCCGAGCGCCGTCGGGTAACCGAGGTGGTCGTCGTACTTGAGCTCCAGCTTGCCGGCGCTCGCGTTGCGGTCCGCGTAGTCGAACAGCTCGTCGACCGACATCGGGTAGCCCGTCCGGTCGGCGTCGCTGAGCGGCTGACCCCCGACGAAGGCCTCGGCCACCCTGCCGTCGACGACCGTCACCTCCACGGGCTGGCCGCCGCCGAGCAGGCACTCGCAACCGAAGATCAGGGTCAGCTTGTAGCTGTGGATCCCGCTCTGGGCCCAGATCGCGCGCTGCCGGCTCACCTCGTCGAGCTTGGTGGGATCCGGGATGGCCGTCGGCACGACGGCAACGGGCTGGTTGGGGTGCAGGGCGTCGGGCGGGGTCGCCGTGGCGAGCGGGTTGGGGAGCGTCCCGCAGCCGGAAACGAGGAGGGCGAGCGCGAACGCGATCAGCGGGAACGCCAGGAACGGGATCGCACGGCGCAGCTCCAGCACGGCCCTCAGACGCGCGACGGGCGAGCCCGGTTTCACGCGCGACCCGGGACCACGTCCTCGGCGAGCTCGGCCAGGATGGTGCCCAGCGCGTCGCCGTCGACGGCGATCCGGGTCGGGCGATCGCTTTCCGGCAGCGCGTCCGCCATCTCGCGCGTCGTGACGCCGGTCAGCATCAGCACGGTCCGCGCCCCGACCGCGTGCCCCGCCGCCACGTCGGTCAGCGCGTCGCCGATCATCACCGCCGCCTTCACGTCCGCGCCGACGAGCCTCGCCGCGGCCTCGAGCAGGTACGGCTCCGGCTTGCCGATCGTGACCCGGGCCGTCGTTCGCGACGCCACCTCGATCGCCGCCACCACGGAGCCCGCGCCCGGCCGGAAGCCGCGCTCGGTCGGGTAGATCGGGTCCCTGTTCGTCGCCACGAGCACCGCGCCCGCCCGCACGCAGTCGGCCGCCGCCGCCACCCGCAGGTACGTGAGCTGCGGATCCAGCCCGACGACCACCGCGTCCGGATGGCCAGCCGCCGCCCAGCCGTCGATGCCCTCCTGGCTCATCCGCGTCGCCGCGTACGCCGCGGTCACGACGTCGAGGCCCGCCTCGCGCAGCTCCCGCTCGAGGCCGCTCGCGCCGACCGCGAGCACGCGGCGGACCGCCGGCATCTCGTCCCGCACATAGATCGCGCTTGCGCGCGCGGAGGTGACGACCCGATCCGGCCCCACCGGCGCCCCGTGACCCTCGAGCCGCGGCAGGTAGTCGCCGTGGTAGTGCATCGCGTTGTTGGTCACGTAGACGACCGTGTCGCCCAGCGCCGCCCTCGCCGCGAGCGCCGCCCCGACGCCGGGGACGCCCTCGGACGCGCGGTATACGACGCCATCGAGATCGACGAGGAGCAGCACGGCCCGATGCTACCGTCTGCCCATGCCCGCCACTCCCCACGGCTCCCGACCGGCCCACGGCACCGCCCCGGCGCATGCCGCCCGATCCAGCCGCTCGCCCCTCGAGGGCATCTCGCGCCTGCTGGTCGATGGGACGAACCTGCTGTACCGGATCGGGCAGGGCGGGTCGAAGGGTGCCGCGCCGCCGGCCGCGGTCATCGGGCGGCTGCGGGCGGCGGTCCCGGGCACCGTGACGATCGATCTCGTGTTCGACGGGATCGGGCACGGCGTGTTCGGGCGGGTCGCACAGGGGATGACCGTGCGCTACTCGGGCCGCAGGACGGCCGACGATGTCATCCTCGACCTGACGTCCGAGGCGGCGATGCAGGCGGCCGCGGAGCAGGTGCTGATCGTGACCAACGACCGCGAGCTGCGCGGCCTGCTCCACGCGAAGGGCGCGAAGACCGTGCCGCTGCGGTGGCTGATGGGCCGGCTCGACCTGCCGGTGAACGCGTCGCCTTCACCTGGCAACAAGCGCCCGCCGTCGATCGGGGCAGGCGCCCCTCCCAAGGATGGCGGCGATGTCGATGACGAGCGTCGCTCGACCTGGAAGCCCGGCCGCGGCGCGACGACCAAGACCGGCCCGCCGCGCAAGGTCGCGCGCCACAAGCGCCACCCCCGCATGGGCGCCTGACGCCGCTTCCGCGCCCGCCCGCCTGCCCGCCTCAGCCTCGCGCCCCGACCCAGGCGCTCGCCCCCGACCCGGTCTTGTATTCACCCGGTGCATGCAAGCCCCCGGCCTGTCGCCCGCGATCCTGCCGTGCATTCACGAGGTGAATGCGAAGGGTCGATCGTTGCCCGCGGGTGTGCCGTGCATGCATCCGGTGAGTGTTAGGCCACGTGGGACGCCCT
>DATDJA010000322.1:0-3243 GCA_036520795.1 Candidatus Limnocylindrales bacterium | reverse complement strand
CGTGAAGGCGTCGCGGGTCGAGTCAGGCGTAGACCGGGTGCGGGTCCGCGCACTCAAGACCGCCGAGGACGAGCGGTTCCGCGACGAACGTCCGCGCTCCGCCGCCCTGCTCGAGCGCGGCCGGCGCGTCATGCCCAACGGCGTCCCGATGCCCTGGATGGTCGGCAGCTACCACCACCAGCCGCTGTGGGTCGCGGAGGGCAAGGGCGCCCACTTCACCGACGTCGACGGGCACACCTACCGCGACTTCAACATCGCCGACCTGTCGATGTTCTGCGGCTACGCGCCCGAGCCGCTGGTCCGCGCGGTCACCGACCGGATCGCCCGCGGGAACCAGTTCATGCTCCCGGTCGAGGACTCGATCGTGGTGTCCGAGGAGCTCGGCCGACGGTATGGGCTACCGATGTGGCAGTACACGAGCTCCGCGACCCACGCCAACACCGAGGCCATCCGGGTGGCCCGCGTCGCGACGGGGCGCGACAAGGTCGTGATGTTCGACGGCAAGTACCACGGCCACTTCGACGAGGCCCTGGTCTGGCTCGAGGACGACGGGATGCTGGTCCCCGAGGAGATCGGCATTCCCGCCGACACGGTCAACGGCACGGTCATCGTCCCGTTCAACGACCCGGCGGCCCTGGCCAGCGCCCTCGAGCGGCGCGACATCGCGATCGTGCTCACGGAGCCCGCGATCACCAACAACATCGGCCTCCTGCTGCCCGACGACGGCTTCCACGCCGGGCTCCGCCGGCTGACCCGCGAGACCGGCACCCTGCTCGCGCTCGACGAGACGCACACGCAGGTCTTCGGGCCCGGCGGGCTCACCGCGCTGTGGGGTCTCGAGCCCGACTTCCTCGTCGCCGGCAAGTCGATCGCGGGCGGGCTCCCGTTCGGTGCCTGGGGCACGACCGAGGCGATCGCGGAGCTCCTCGACCAGCGCAAGGGCCCGGACGGAGAGCGGTCCGAGCTGGTCGCGACCGGCGGCACGATCTTCGGCAACGCGCTCTCGATGGCCGCGGCACGCGCCGTCCTGACCGAGATCCTCGTCCCCGAGGCGTACGCGCACACGCAGCGGCTGGGCGAGCGGCTGGCGGGCGGGATGCGCGGGTCCGTCGAGCGCCACGGGCTCCCGTGGCACATCCCCCACGTCGGGCCGCGCGCCGGGTACACCTTTCAGCCCACGCCGATCCACGACGCGGCCGAGGGCCGGGCGGCGGCCGATGAGCTGCTGACGCGGCTGATCCGCGTCTGGCTGGCGAACCGGGGCGTGTGGGAGGCGATCGTCGGCGCTGGCCCGGTCTGCTCGGTCCCGTGCTCGGACGATGACGTCGACGCGTACCTCGACGGGTGGGACTCGCTGCTGGACGCGCTGGTCGCCTGATCCCGGCCCCGCCGGTCAAGGCCGGTCCGCGGCTAGACTCCACGCTGATGACGACCCTTCGACGCACCCTCGACGACACCACCCGGCGTCTGGTCGCGGAACGCACCGAGGCGTTGTTCCGGGCCAGCGGCGCGCTGCGCAATGGGCACTTCGTGCTCAAGAGCGGGCGCCACTCGGACGCCTACCTCGAGAAGTTCCAGGTGCTCCAGGACCCGGCCGCCACGAGCGAGCTGTGCGGGTTCTGGGCGGCGGCGCATCGGGACGAAGACGGCGCGCCGACCGTCGACCTTGTCGCCGGACCGACGACGGGCGGCGTGATCCTCGCGTTCGAGACGGGTCGCCAGCTGGGTACGCGTGCGATCTTCGCCGAGGAGGTGGCGTCGACCGGTGGCGCGCCCCGGCGCGAGTTCCGGCGCGGCTTCACGATCGAGCCCGGCGAGCGGGTCCTGCTCGTCGACGACATCCTCACCACCGGCGGCTCGCTGCTGGCGATGATCCCCGCGGTCGAGGCAGCCGGCGGCGAGATCATCGAGTGCGTGGTGCTGGTGGATCGGTCCGGCGGGCTGTCGACCCTCGTCTCGCCGACCACCGGCCGCGTGTATCCGCTGCGCGCGTTGTGGCAGCTGGAGCTGCCGACCTATGAGCCAGGCGACGCGACGTGTCCGCGCTGCGCGGCAGGTGAGCCGGCGATCAAGCCCGGCAGCAGCGGCACGGGCGTGGGACCCGCGTGACCCAGCGCTCGCGGGCGGCAACGTTGCTCGTGGCCGCGGCGATGGTCCTGGCCGCCTGCAGTGCCGGACCCGCCACAACGCCCGGTCCGATCGCGACGAGCTCGCTCAGCGTGCCCGCCAGCGGCACCCCCGGCGCGGAACCGACCTCACCGGTCGACGGCGTCCTCACCGACATCGAGTCCGAGGGGCTCACCAAGGTCACGGCGTTCATCCTGCGCACGAGCGACGGGCGGTCGATCCTGTTCAAGATCGGCACGCTCGAGAATGGCGCCGAGTTCCCGCCGGGCCATCTCGCGGAGCACCTCGCGACGTCGTCGCCGGTCCGGGTCTACTTCCGCGCCGAAGGCCCGGACCTCGTCGCGTACCGCCTCGAGGACGCACCACCAAGCTGAGCGGCCGGCGCGCCGTAGCGGAGGGTCAGCCGCCTGAGATCTTCGCGATCGCCGCCGTGAGCTCATCCGTTCCGACCACGCCCTCGAACGACCCGTCGACCACCCCGTCGGCACCCACGGTGAAGATCCACGGCTCGGACACGAGGCCCCACTGGTTCGCAGCCTCGACCGGCTGGAGCTGGTTGTTCGCGTCGAGTACGGGCTGGAGCCGGCCCTCCGTGTAAGCCAGCTGGTACGGCTCGACGTTGATGAACGCCACGTCCTCGGGTGCCGCGGCGGCCACGGCCTTGACGCGATCGAGCGTCGGCCCGCACTGCGCGCTCTTGCAGAACGCCGGCGTCGCGAACACGAGCACGAACGGCTTGTGCGCCGCGAGGGCGTCGGCGACGGTGAGCTCGTAGAAGCGCGGATCGGGCTTGGGGTCGGTCGCGATCTGCGACAGGTCGCCGTCGACATCGGCCGCGGTCGGGTTTGACGTGGCCGGGGCCTGCTGCCCGATGGCGACGGTCGTTCCGTCCTCGCGGACACTGAACACGACGCCGATCGCCTCCTGGGGCTGTCCCTCGGCCTGGGTGATGAACACCGCTTTCCAGTCGCCGGGCTCGGTGAAGGTGGTCGACGCGACGTAGTCCCCGCGCTGGCCCTCGATCGCCCACACGAACGTGGCGGGCACTGCGGGTCCGGGCTCCGTCTTGCCGGGGGCGATGAACGCCACCGCGGCCGGGCGATCGGGCGTCGCGAC
>DATDJA010000321.1:0-2422 GCA_036520795.1 Candidatus Limnocylindrales bacterium | reverse complement strand
CTCCTCGGCGGTCGACGCCTCGTCGATCGCGCCGGGAAGCAGGCGCAGCACGGCGTCGATGATCACGAGCGCGGCCAGCTCGCCGCCGGTGAGCACGTAGTCCCCGATCGAGACCTCCCGATCGACCATGCCGCGGATGCGTTCGTCGACGCCCTCGTAGCGCGGGCACAGGAATACGAGGTGGGCCGCCGTGGCCAGCTCGTGGGCCGTCGCCTGGCGGAAGACCTCGCCCGCGGGGTCGAGCAGGATCACGACCGAATCGGGCCGGCGGAGCGCGGCCAGGGCAGCCGCGACCGGCTCCGGGCGCAGGACCATCCCGGCGCCGCCGCCATAGGTGTAGTCGTCGACGGTGCGGTGCCTGCCGAGGGCCCACTGCCGCAGGTCGTGGACCCGGACCGTGGCGAGCCCCTGCTCCTGGATCCGGGCCGGGATGCTCTCGCGCAGCGGGCCCTCGACCATCGCCGGGAACAGTGTGAGGACGTCGACCTCGAGGGTCACGTGGACGGCGGCTCGTCCGGGGGCGTGGCCGGAGACGGCCGTGACGACGGGCGGCGCGGGTTCCGCGGTCGCCGGTCCCGCGGCCGGACGTAGTCATCGTCCTCGACCGGGCGCGCGTCGATGGCGAGCGCCTCGAGGTCCACGATCATCTCCCCGCGGTCGGGCGCGAGGTCGAGCACGATCCCGTGCACGCCGGGCACGTCGAGCTCGCCCCTTGGCCCGCGTACGACGAACACCTCCGCGCCGCCCGCGCGGTAGAGCTCGACGATCCGGCCCAGCTCCTCCCCGTCGGATGAACGTACGGCCAGGCCCTCGAGCTCGTGCCACAGCCAGCGGCCGGGCTCTCGCGGCTCGTCGGGCGTCTCGATCTCGAGGTATATGTCGCGGAGCGACTCGGCGCCCTCGCGGTCGCGGACCTCGCGGAACTGGAGCCACCAGCCCGGGCCGCCTTCGACGGGCGACGCCTCGGCGATGGTCAGGCCGCCGCTCGCGCCTTCGGGGTACAGCGTCGCGCCCGGGACGAACCGGTCGTCCGGGCGGTCCGTGAGCACCTCGACGCGGACCTGTCCACGGAGACCCCGCAGGCCCCGGACGAGGCCGACCGCGAGCCGCTCGGGCGACCGTGACGCGGTCGTCGGCGTGTCGCTGGACGCAGCCGGGCCCGGCCCGCGCGCCCCGGTGGGCGCGCGTCCGCCCGACGGCGTGGAGGGAGCCAGGGCAGGCTCCCTAGATGATCTCGAGGCTGACGGGCTCGCCCGTGCGCGCGGAGGTCACCTTGAGCAGGGTTCGCAGCGCCTTGGCGACGCTGCCGTTGCGCCCGATGACCTTGCCCATGTCGGACTCGGCAACGAGGAGCTCGATGATGGTGCCTTCCTCGCCGTTGACGACCTCGACCTTGACGGCATCGGGGTCGTCGACCAGCGACTTGGCGACGTATTCGACCAGATCGGCGGCTGCCATCGTCCGGCCCCCTACTTGACTGCGCCGGGAATGACGCCGGCCTGCTTGAGCAGGCGGCGGACGGTGTCGGACGGCTGGGCGCCCTTCGCGAGCCAGTCCCTGGCCTTCGCCTCGTCGACCGAGAGCTCGATCGGATCGGTGCGCGGGTTGTAGTGCCCGATGGTGTCGATCGCGCGCCCATCGCGCGCGGTTCGGCTGTCGGCGACGACCAGCCGGTAGCTCGGCTGCTTGGTCGCCCCGACGCGGGTCAGTCGGATGCGGACGGACATGGGCTGTGCTGCTCCTCCTGGGTGGCCGCCCCCCGACGCTGGGGAGCGGCCGTTGGTTCGCGGTGCAGGCCGCGGCTTGGGCGCTAGTTGCCGGTGACGCTGAGGACGAAGGTGCCCTCGTCGATCTCCCCGGCGACGTTGGTCGCGATGACGCTGTCGAAGGGCTCAAGGTAGGGCTTGAGATCCGACTCGTACTCGGTCTTCTGGTCGGCCGACATGAGCGGCTCGGCGATGGTGCGGATGCCCGCGACATCGACCCACAGCAGGGTGCTGTTCACGGCGTCGACCTTGGCGAGCGCGGACTTGAACTGGTCCGTCGAGGCGAGGTTCGAGCCGGACGGCGCGTCGATGACGGCCTTCACGAACTCGACGCTTGACCCGAACACGACGACCGTGTCGGTGACCGCGTAGGCGACCTTGATCTCGTTCGGCACCGCGACGGCACCGCCGGTCAGCGCGCCGGCGCCCGACAGGTCGACGACCGTGATCGTCGCCCCGTTGTAGGTCTCGTCGGTCAGCTTGATCCCGGCGCCGCCAGCGAGCTCGATGAACCCGCGCAGCTGCGTGAACAGCCGCTGGGCGTCGTCCGCGTTGGTCGGCACGATCACCAGGCCGCCGGCGACCGACCCGCCGGTGCCCGTGACCACGATGCCCGTCTCGCCGATCCAGCCGACCGCGGCATCGAAGCCGCCGAT
>DATDJA010000320.1:0-4271 GCA_036520795.1 Candidatus Limnocylindrales bacterium | reverse complement strand
GGCCGCCATGGACATCACGATTCACTCGACATTCCTCCCGCACGACGACCCGGACGCATCGTTGGCCTTCTATCGCGACACCCTCGGCTTCGAGGTCCGCAACGACGTCGGCTACGGCGGGATGCGATGGATCACGGTGGGTCCTGTCGGCCAGCCGGGGACGTCCATCGTCCTGCACCCGCCGGCCGCCGACCCGGGCATCACCGACGACGAGCGTCGGACCATCGCCGAGATGATGGCCAAGGGCAGCTACGCGGCGATCATCCTGGCCACCGGAGACCTCGATGGCGTCTTCGAGCGGGTCGCGGCCAGCGGCGCCGACGTCGTCGAGGAGCCCACCGAGCAGCCGTGGGGGGTTCGCGACTGCGCCTTCCGCGATCCCGCGGGGAACCTCGTCCGCATCAACCAGCGCCGCTGAGGCCCCGCGGCGCCTCGACCCGGCCTAGCCGTCGAGCCGTGCCCGCACCTCGCCCAGGCGATCCATCGTCTCGAGGTCGAACGGGCTCCGGAAGACGAGGATCACGTGCCCGAAGCCCGCGTCGCGGTAGGGTCGGAGGGCGTCCGCGACCTCGGCTGGTGACCCGCCGACGTCGAGCTGCTCACGCTTCGGCAGGTGGATGTCGCACCAGGTCGACCAGGCCGCCTCGGCCTCGGCGAGATCTCGCCGGATGACCAGGTTGAGGTTCGTCGAGCGTGCGATCTCGCGCTCGTCGCGGCCCGCGGCCGCACAGGCCTCCCGCAGGATCGCGTCGGCCGCAGCGAGCGCCTCGGGCGTGCCGTAGGCGTTCCACATGTCGGCGTACCGGGCCACCATCGGGATCGTCTTGCGCGGACCGGTTCCGCCCACGAGGATCGGGAGGTGGGCCTGGACGGGGCGCGGCTCGCACACCGCGTCCGTCATCGTGTAGAAGCGGCCCTGGTGCGTGACCCGTTCGCCGTCGAGCAGGCGACGGATCAGCGGCAGGGCCTCGCCGAGTCGGTCGAGACGCTCGCCGAACCCCGCCCCGAAGTCGATGCCGAACGCCTCGTGCTCGCGCTCGAACCAGGCGCCGCCGATGCCCAGGATCGAGCGTCCGTCGCTGAGGTGATCGAGGGTCGTCGCGAGCTTCGCCGTGAGCCCGGGGTTGCGGAACGTGTTGGCGGCGACCAGCAGCCCGAGGCGGGCCCTCGTCGTGACCTGCGCCGCGGCGGCGAGCGACGTCCATCCCTCGAGCTTCGGGTCGCGCCAGTCGCCCTCGTCCGACAGCAGGTGGTCGTCGAGCCAGACGTCGTCGAAGCCCGCGTCCTCCGCGTGCCGCACGGCGTCGCGCAGGTCCGGCCACCCGGTCCGCTGGATCCAGAACGCCGCGCCGAAGCGCATCGCCATCCTCGCCTCCTCGGCCCTATCGTACGGGCGTGGCCGCCCCGCTCGAAGCCGATGCCGTCGTGCCGCCCGCGCTGCGCGACGCGATCCTCGCCTGGTACGACGTCAATGGGCGCGCGCTCGCGTTCCGTGCGACCCGGGACCCGTACGCGGTCCTCGTCTCGGAGCTGATGGCCCAGCAGACGCAGGCCGAACGGGCGGCAGAGGCGTGGACGCGGTGGATGTCGCAGTTCCCGACCGTGGCCGCCCTGGCCGAGGCGCCCGTAGCCGACGTGATCCGCGCGTGGGCCGGCCTCGGCTACAACCGGCGGGCGATCAACCTGCACCGGGCGGCGAAGGCGGTCGTGGCTGACCACGAGGGCCGGGTGCCGGCCACCGTTGAAGGCCTCATGCTCCTGCCGGGCGTCGGTCCCTACACGGCGCGGGCGGTGGCGGCGATCGCGTTCGGGTTGCCGGTCGGCGCGGTCGACACGAACGTTCGTCGCGTGCTGGGGCGGGTCTCCGCGGGCTCGGGCGACGTCCTGCCGGCGGCCCAGATGCAGGCCCTCGCCGACGCCGTCGTGCCACTGGAACGCCCGGGCGACTGGACCCACGCGCTCATGGACGTCGGGGCGACGCTGTGCCGGCCGAGGTCGCCGCTCTGCCCTTCGTGTCCAGCGTCTGCCTGGTGCGGATACGCGGCGGGCCAGCGCCCGTCGTCGTCGGCGACGGCCCGCGCTGCGGCCCGAGTCCCCGAGCCCGCCTTCCCGGCCACGACCCGCTGGCTGCGCGGCCGGATCGTCGCCCGGGCCCGCGACGCCGACGACGGTGACTGGGTCGCGTTCGACGCCCCGATCGGCGGCCACGACCTGAGCGCCGTGCGCGAGGCGGTGGTGGCGCTCGCCTCCGACGGCCTGATCGAGGTGCGCGAGTCGAGCGCCGGCCCCGAGGCGCGCCTGCCGAGGTAGGCCGCCGATCGCCCCGGGCGCCGCACGGTACCCTCTCCGCGTGCCCACCGAGACGGTTCCGCTGCCCGCGGACGACCCCGACCTGCAGGCGTCCACGCTCGACGACCTCGCCCGGCGCTGGGCCGAGGCGGCCGGCCGCGGCGCGATCACGGGCGAGGTGATGACGGGGCTCGATCGCAAGGCCCAGGCCAGCGGCACGCCGGGTGCGACGCTGATGGAGCACGCCGGGACCGCCGTCGCCGCCGCGGCCCACGCGCTTGCCGTCCGCAACGGCCGCGACGACCGTCCCGTCCTGATCCTCGCCGGGCCTGGCAACAATGGCGGCGACGGGTTCGTCGCGGCGCGGCGGCTCGCCGGCTGGGGAATTGCGTCGATCGTCGTGCTCGTGGCCGCCGACGAGAAGCCCGGCACGCGCGACGCCGCGTTGAACTGGAAGCGCCTCGAAGGCCTGGAAGCCGTCACCCGGGTGCACGCCGCGGTCGCGCGGGACGTCGCGATCCTGGGGCAGGGGATCGAGAAGGCCGGGGTCGTCGTCGACGCGCTCCTCGGGTCCGGGGTCAGCGGGCGCCTTCGCGAGCCGGTGACGACGGCGGTCGGCGTCATCGGGCGAGCCAGAGCTGCCGGCGTCCCGGTCCTCGCCGTCGATACGCCGACGGCCCTCGACCTCTCATCGGGCGAGCCGTCGGACCCGGTGGTGCGCGCCGATCTGACCGTGACCTTCCACCGGCCGAAGACGGGGCTCCAGACGAAGATCGGGCGGGCGCTGGCGGGGCGGATCCTTGTCGCGCCGATCGGGATCTCGCGGGACGTCGACCGTGCCTGACGTGCGCCAGCCCGGCGTCCGCGACGTGCTGCTCGTCGCTGCGGTGGCCGTGGGCGTCGTCCTGCTCGCCGCCGCGCTCACGGCTGTCCTGCCGCGCGAGGGCCAGGCGGTCGTGTTCCACACGCCGCTGCTGATCGGCGTGCTCGTGCTCGGGACGGCGTTCGTCCTGTGGCGCATCCTGCGCGCGCCACGACCCTGACGCGGCCGCGATGACCGACGCGCCCGATCGCCCGGCGCCCGCGTCGCCGCTCGAGCGACGAAGCCGGGACCTCGCGAGACTCGCGAACGAGCCCTGGGACCTGCTGATCGTCGGCGGTGGGATCGTCGGGGCGGGCGCTCTCCTCGATGCCGCCTCCCGCGGGCTGCGCGTCGCGCTGGTGGAGCAGGACGACATCGCTTCCGGGACATCCTCGCGCTCCAGCCGCCTGATCCACGGCGGCCTGCGCTATCTCCAGCAGTTCCGCATCGGGCTCGTCCGCGAAGCGCTCGACGAGCGGGCCCGCCTGCTCCGCCTCGCGCCGCACCTTGTCCGGCTGGAGGAGTTCCTGTTCCCGCTCTACGGGCTGCCGATCGTCACCCGCGCCTTCTACACCACCGGCATGACGATGTACGACGTGCTGGGGTCGGCGAAGTCGGGTGGGCGGCACCGCCAGCTGTCGACGGACGGGGCGCTCGAGTACGCGCCGAACCTGCGGCGCGCGGGTCTCCGGGGTGCGCTCGTCTACCACGACGCGATGGAGGACGACGCGCGCTACACGCTGGCGGTCGTCCGGACCGCGGTCGCCCACGCGGCTGGCGCGGCCCTCGCCGTGATGAGAGTCCGCGCGACCGCGCCGCTGCGCGACGGCGACCGGGTCGTCGGGGCCGTCCTGACCGACGCGCTCACCGGAGCGACGATCGAGGCGCGCGCGACGACGGTCCTCGATGCGACGGGCGTGTGGGCGTCGCTGCCCGAGCGGCCGTTCGGGACGGGATCGATCAGCGTCCTGCCGTCGCTCGGCAGCCATCTCGTGATCCCGCGCGACCGGATCCCGGCCCGCGGCGGCATGACCCTGCGGATCCCGGGGCGGGTCGCGTTCCTCGTCCCGTGGCCGCGCCACTGGCTGATCGGAACCACCGACAAGCCGTACCACGGCGC
>DATDJA010000319.1:0-2678 GCA_036520795.1 Candidatus Limnocylindrales bacterium | reverse complement strand
TTCGCCGTCGACGAGCACCGCACAGGCGCCGCACTCGCCGAGCTCGCAGCCGTGCTTGGTGCCGGTGAGCGCGAGGTCCTCGCGCAGCACCTCGAGCAGGGTCTTGTAGGGCGCGACGACGGCGTCGGACTCCTCGCCGTTAACGCACAGGCGCAGTCGCACGTTGGTGCGGGGGACGGGGACGCGGGTCGCAGTTGCGCTCATGCTCCTGCTCCGGCTCGGGACCGTGTAGGGCCCCAATTGTTGGGTCCCCAAACTATACGCCGCCGCCGCGGGCGCGGCAACGCCCGTCGCGGGGGCGGCCTCAGCCTGCGCCCGGCCCGGGCTTGCGCAGGAGGCACAGCATCTCGCCGCCGCGCACGAAGAAGCACCAGTCGTTCTCCCAACTGACGAGCGGCCGGGGGACCCGGGACTGGAACGGGCGGCGGTTGAGCCAGCGCTGGAGCCCGAGCCGTCGCCAGGGCTTGCGGAGCGTGACGTAAGTGAGGCGCAGTTCGAGGACGCCCTTCCCCGCCTCCTCGAGGCTCCGGGTGGCGAGGTGCCAGCGGTGCTCCGGGTCGATCCACGAGGCCGCGTCGGAGAAGTGCGGGGTCAGCGCGAGCAGGTGGCCGCCGGGGCGGAGGATGCGCGCGCACTCCCGCACGGTGCGCGGGATATCGTCCAGATGCTCGACGACGTGGCGCAGGACGACGAGGTCGGCGCTCGCGGCGTCGAACGGATAGGGCGTGCGGTTGAGGTCGTGCACGACGTCGACCGCGGGCCCGGCGGTCATCTCGACGCCGATCGCGCCCGGGAACTTCCGCGCACCGCAGCCGAGGTCGACAATCGTCGCGGCGCGGTCGAACACCTCGGCCCTGAGCCGGTCGAGGATCCGCGGCGGATAGGCGAGGTCGAGCACCATCGGGGCGCCGTTCCCCGCCGCGAGCGCCGCCTACGCCGTCCCGCCCACCGTCAACCCGTCGATCCGGAGCGTCGGCTGGCCGACGCCGACCGGCACCGACTGCCCGTCCTTGCCGCAGGTGCCGACGCCGGTGTCGAGCGCGAGGTCGTCGCCGATCATCTTCACCCGCGTGAGCGCGTCGGGACCGTTGCCGATCAGGGTCGCGCCCTTCAGCGGGTAGGTGACCTTCCCGTTCTCGATCATGTACGCCTCGGACATCGAGAACACGAACTTGCCGTTGGTGATGTCCACCTGCCCGCCGCCGAAGTTGACCGCGTAGATGCCCTTCTTCACCGAGGCGAGGATCTCGCGCGGGTCGTCGCGCCCGGCCAGCATGTAGGTGTTGGTCATGCGCGGCATCACGACGTGCTGATAGCTCTCGCGCCGACCGTTGCCGGTCAGCGGCATCTTCATGAGCCGCGCATTGAGGCTGTCCTGGATGTACCCGCGGAGCACGCCGTCCTCGATCAGCGTCGTGCACTGGGTCGGGTTGCCCTCGTCGTCGACGTTGAGCGAGCCGCGGCGCGACGGCAGCGTGCCGTCGTCCACCACCGTGACCCCGGGCGCGGCGACCCGCTCGCCGATGCGCCCGGTAAAGGCGGACGAGCCCTTGCGGTTGAAGTCGCCTTCGAGCCCGTGCCCGATCGCCTCGTGCAGGAGCACGCCCGGCCAGCCGGGGCCGAGGACGACGGTCATCGTGCCGGCCGGTGTCGGCCGCGAGTCGAGGTTGACGAGCGCCTGGTCCACCGCCTTCGCCGCATAGTCCTCGAGCACCGCGTCGGTGAAGTAGGCGTAGTCGGACCGGCCGCCGCCGCCGCTCGCGCCCTGCTCCCGGCGGCCGTTCTGCTCGGCGATCACCTGCAGCGACAGCCGCACGAGCGGCCGCACGTCGGCCGCCATCACGCCGTCGGCGCGGGCGACGAGCATCACCTCGTACACGCTGGCGAGCGTCGCCATCACCTGGACGACGCGCGGGTCGCGCCCGCGGCAGATGCGCTCGAGCCGCTCGAGGAGCGCGACCTTGTCGGTGTCGACGAGCGAAGCGAGCGGGTCGAGGGCGGGGTAGAGCTTGCGCCGCTCGCCGGCGCGCGCGACCGGCAGGTTGTTCCGGCTGCCGAGCCGCGCGATCGCGCGCGTCGCCCCCGCCGCGTCCTTGAGCGCCGCGAGGCTGATCTCGTCGGAGTACGCGAACGCCGTCTTCTCGCCGGCGATCGCGCGCACGCCCACGCCCTGGTCGATGTTGAAGCTACCCGACTTGACGATCCCCTCCTCCAGGCTCCACGCCTCGGAGCGCAGGTACTGGAAGTAGAGGTCGGCGTAGTCGACGTCGTGGGTCATGATCGCGCCGAACACCTGCTGCAGCTGGGATGCCTCGAGCGCGTAGGGCGCGAGCAGCGTCTGGCTGGCGGTCTTGAGAAGCTGGTCCTGGGTTTGCATGGTTTCCGCCTTGTTTGTAGAGCTGCGGGGAAAGCCTCAGAGCACGCGGTGCCCGAGCGCGGGCAGGCTCGCCCGTACCTTGTCCGTAACGTTGGGGTCGATCTCGGCCAGCACAACCCCGGGGCCGCGGGCGAGGCTCGCCGCCACGCCGCCCCAGGGGTCGACGATCATCGAATGGCCGTGGGTCCTGCGGCCGTTCGCGTGCTCGCCGCCCTGCGCCGGCGCGATCACCCAGGCGAGATTCTCGACCGCCCGGGCGCGCAGCAGGACCTCCCAGTGCGCCGCCCCGGTGGTCGCGGTG